>NZ_JAWJWL010000001.1:252197-415291 GCF_034721475.1 Burkholderia alba
GCACCCGCACCCGCACCCGCACCCGCACCCGCACCCGCACCCGCACCCGCACCCGCACCCGCACCCGCTCGGGCGGGCGGACACCCGGCTGTCGTTTAAGTTTGCGTTAATGCAGCGCGCTTACGATGGCCGTGCCGGTGAACGGGTCGGAGCCCCCGATGCGTGGCCGGCAGTGCGCGCGAAGGCGCCGGCGGCTGCCGCCGAGCCTTCGCGCATCGACCTCCACTCGGCATCGGCGGGGAACCATGATCAAACACTTCGACTACACGCTCGACAACGAGACGATTTCGCTCTGCGCGAGTTTCGGCGCGGGGCCGGCGTTGCGCCGGGTGCTCGTCAGCCGGTCGGATTCGATGGAAACGCTGGTGGTGCTCGACGTGCGGGGTCTGTCCGGCATGCTCAAGGTCGTGACCGAGGCGCCGGAAGGGATGCTCGACGATGCGATCCGCAAGGTCGAGAGCGAACAGCTCGTCGAGCGGGCCATTCGCGGCCGGGCGATCGTGGAAGCCGCCCTTTAGCGGCCAATCCGGCGTGCGTCGCCGCGTGCGCCGGCTCATATCATTAGGAGAACGATGAAGATGATCGGAAAACTGCTCGTGGTGGGTGCGGCGCTCGTGGGCGTCGCGACGGCCAATGTCGCATTCGCGCAGTCGACGGCGAAGACGATCGCGCCCGCGAAGATGACGTGCGCGGATTTCGTGACGCTCGAGGACGCGTATAAGCCCGCGGTCGTCTACTGGGCGACGGGCGTGGACAAGCTGGGCGTGCGCGAAACCGATCAGATCACGATCGACACCGCGCATCCGGTCGCCGAGGAGGTCACGCAGGCGTGCCGGGCGACGCCGAAGGTCAGGATCGCCGACAAGATCCGGGACCTGGCGCACACGGGCAAACTCAGCATCTACAACGCGCACTGATGCGCACGGCCGGCCGCCACGGCGCGGACCCGCATCGACGGCCCGCGCAACGGAATCGCGGCGCGGCGCGCCACCCGCGCCGCCGGTTGCGTCCGCCGGTACCGCGCGCCGGATGTCGCGCGTTGCCCCGGCGCCCCGCCGTCAGATAGCGACGGCGCGCGATGAACGGGCGGCCCGGTCACGACGGCCGCGCCGTTGCCGTCACGCTGTCGCGCGCCGGCGGGCGAGGCGCCCCGTCAGGTCGAAGGCGACCAGATTGCCCGCAACGACAAGCGCGAGCCCGAGCACCGCGAGCGGCGACCATCGGTAACCCTCGAACAGCGTCGATACGCTCAGCGCGACGATCGGGAACAGCACCGTGCAATAGGCGGCGCGCTCCGGTCCGATCCGGCCGACCAGCGTCAGGTAGGCCGTGAAGCCGATCACCGACCCCGGCACGGCCAGATACACGAGCGCGCCGAGGTAGCGCGGGTCCGGATCGAGCGTGAACGGCAGCCCCGCGAGCGCGCTGCCGGCGGTCAGCACGGCGGCGCCGATCAGCATCGCCCAGCCGTTGGTCGCGAGCGGGTGGAGCCCCATCGACTGCATCCGGCTCGATAGCAGGTTGCCCGCGGAGAAGCACATCGTGCCGGCGAGCGCGATCGCCAGACCTTGCCAGATCGCGTGCTCGCCGAGGTGGCTCGCCATCTGCTGGAAGAACAGGCAGCCGATGCCGACGAGCCCGAGCAGCGCGCCGAGGAGCGCCGACGGCTGCAGCGGACGGCCGAGGAACAGGCGGCCGTTGATCGCGTTGAGCAGCGGCGCGAGCGAGA
Source organism: Burkholderia alba (assembly GCF_034721475.1). NCBI lineage: Bacteria > Pseudomonadati > Pseudomonadota > Betaproteobacteria > Burkholderiales > Burkholderiaceae > Burkholderia > Burkholderia alba. The sequence continues at coordinate 253,927 of NZ_JAWJWL010000001.1, forward strand.
ACACGACCGCGACGAGCCCGCTCGGCACGGTCTGCTCCGCGTAGTAGAAGCACAGGAAATTGATGCAGAACAGCGTGATGCCCTGTGCGACGAGATAGCGCCAGGCTTCGCGCGGCGGGCGGATGGGGCGGCGCAGCACGCGCAGCAGCGCGAACAGCACGGCGGCGGCCAGCCAGAAGCGCCAGGCGATCGAGACGGGCGGCGGGACCGAGCCGAGCTGCCATTTGATCGCGATCCAGGTGGTGCCCCAGATCAGCACGGTGACGGCGTAGAGAAACAGATTCATGACGGTTCACGGATGGGAAAGCGGGACCGGATGGTCCGCGAATGCGACTGTGCCCGGGTTTGCCGCCGCGCGATTGTCCAGGATTGCGGTCTTTCGAGGCGCGGCCGGCACGCTCGCCCGCGTCCGCTTATACTCGGCGCATCATGCCTCTGCCTATCTCCGACTCCTCCGGCACCCGATTCTTCGCGCCGCCGGCCGACGCGCTCGCGCCGGGCGACATGCCGTTCGGCCTGCAATCGGTATGCCGCACCCTCAGCAACGCGAATGCGACGCTCGAGCGCTTCGCGTGGCTCGGCGACCATCTCGCGATCGCCGAGTGGACGCGCGTGACCGACGAAGCCGAGACGATCTACGAGCAGCCGGGCCATCACACGCTGTCCTGCTATCTCGACGGCGGCTACCGGACCGAACGCCAGAAAGTGCCGGGATACGGCGGACCGAGCCGGCTGTGCGCACTGCCGGGCGACCACGAATCGCGCTGGTGGGTGCGTGGAGAGATGCATTTCATGCACCTCTATTTCCTGCCCGAGCACTTCACGCAGCGCGCGGTGCGCGAGCTGGACCGCGAGCCGCGCGAGCTGACGCTCGCCGATCGCACGTACTTCGAGGATCCGCGCATCGCGGCGCTGTGCCGGCTGCTGATACGCGAACGGTGGGACGACGTCGACGGCCGGCTGCGTACGAACGAGGCCGCGCACGAATTGCTGAGCCAGCTGCTGCGCGAGCAGAGCGTCACGCGCGCCGGTGTCGCGCTGAAGGGCGGTCTTGCGCCGGCCGTGCGGCGCCGATTGCGCGATTACATCGACACCTACCTGATGCGGCCGATGACGATCGGAGAACTGGCGGGCGTCGCCGCGCTGTCCGAATTCCACTTCACGCGCATGTTTCGCGTGTCGTTCGGCCGCCCGCCGCATGCGTGGATCGCCGAGCAGCGGCTCGCGCGCGCCCGCATGCTGCTGCGCACGACGACGCTGCCGCTCGCGCAGATCGCCGCAGCGTGCGGCTATGCCGACGCCGCTCACCTCAGCCATCGTTTCCGCGACCTGTTCGACGCGGCACCGAACGCCTATCGCCGGGCGTTGCAGGCGGCTTGAGCCGTCACGGAGGCCCGGCCGCCGCCCATCCTCCGGCGCGGCGATCGTCGCGCGTTTGAGGGGGTGAGCGACCCCCCCTGCTTGCGCCGCCCCGCGTTTCCGCGCGTTCTCCGAAAGCCGTTCAGGCCCGGGCGCGCATTCCCCTCGCATCTCGCGCAAGCGGCGCCTGCCGCGCCGCGCTCCCCGACGACGAAGCGCCCCCAACGATTCGTCTGAAGAGACAAAACCACACAAAATTCCGCAGACGTCGACGTTGCCGGCAGTAATGGATATGTAATATGCGTGGGCGTTCGTATCGCCGCCGCAGGCTGCGTGCGAGACGCGACGGCGGGTCGGGGATGCCTTCATGCATCCGGGTGGTCGTCGGAGCGAAATCGAGTGAATCCATTAATAAGGCTTCCTGACGAAATGCAATGGCAGGGGATTTGAGCGCTTCATCATCATGAATATTCTCTACACGAACTTTCACGGCGAGTTCGGCGGCGGACACGATACCTACATCCACGATCTGGCCGCCGAGATGGGCCGGCAGCATCAGGTGACGGTCGCGTCGCCGGAAGGCAGCCGCCTGTCGCGCCTGCTGAGGCAGAGCTTCGGGGTTTCGATCGTCGGCATGGAGTTCAAGCCGCGCTGGAATCACTTCTTTCAGGAGCTGTACCGTCTGAGACGGCTGATCGACGCCGCCCGCTTCGACGTCATCCATGTGAACGGGGCGGCGGATCACCGGCAGGTCATGTTCGCGCTGCTCGGCTGCCGGACCCGGCCCGCGATTGTCTTCACGAAGCACAACACCTACCGCGCCGATAGTTTCGGCAACCGCTTCCGCGCGCGTTTCGCGACGACGCACACCATCGCGGTGAGCGACTACGTCCGGCACATGCTGGAGCAGGCGTCGCCGTACGAGCGCGTCACCGTGGTCAAGCATGGCGTGCGGGCATCGACGTCGGATCCGCTGTGCCGCGACGAGATTCGCCGCCGCAAGATCGCGCGTTTCGGTCCGGCCGGCGCGGACGCGATCGTGCTCGGCAGCACCGCCGGCACGGCCCTCGAGAAAGGCTGGCTGGATCTGATCGCCGCGCTGGGCCGGTTGCCCGACGCGCAGCGCGAGCGGTTCCGCGTGCTGATGGCCGGCGAAGTGCCGTCGGACGACGTGCGCGCGCTCGTGGCGCGGCACGGCATGGCGTCGCGAACCGTGTTCACGGGCCGGGTCGACTGCACGCGGGATCTGTTCTCGATCACCGACGTGTCGTTCGTGCTGTCCTACCGGGAAAGTCTGTCTTACGCGTGCCGCGAAGCGATGTCGATGGGATGTCCGGCCATCGTGTCGCGCGTGGGCGGCCTGCCGGAGAACATCGCGCACGGCGTCGACGGATGGATCGTCCCGGCGCGCGCGCCGGAGGCGATCGAACCGATCCTGTGCGCGATCGCGCGCGAACCCGGACTCATCGAATCGATGGGGCGCAACGCGCGGCTGAAGGGCAGCCGGGAATTCTCCTTTGAACAGTTCGTCGACGCGACGATGGCTGTGTACGAAAGTTCGGTCCGGAGGGGCGCAAGCCGCCGGACATCATCGATAAGGTCAGTGCAATGGTAATGAACATCTGGAAGAAGTACTGGGATCTTCGCGTCGACGATTGCCCGTGCGACGTTCATTTCGTCGAATGGCTCGAGGCTTGCGGCCTCAAGGAGGTGCGCATCTATCACTTCGGCACGGGCGGGCATCACTATGTCGGACAGCAGTGCGCGCGGCCCCACCTGAGCAACACGGTGTTCGGGATCACCGCCTCGCCGAAGGAGTACAAGTCGTACGTCGACCTCGTGACGATGCAGCCGGAGATCAGCAAGCACTATCTGGCGTACTTCGGCGACATCTACACGAGCAACCAGGACCTGCTTCCCCGCTTCGAAGTCGTCACGCTCTTCCATCTTTGCGAGTTCCGCAACGAGGCGAACAGCCGCTACGGCGCGAAGACCGACGAGGAGGTGCTCGACCTGTTCGCGTGCCATACCGTGCCGAACGGCCATCTGCTGTTCTACACCGGCTCGTCGGCTTACCGGCAGGCCGAACCGATCATCGCGAAATGGGCGGAGCGCGCCGATTTCACGGAAGTCGGCGGCTTCAAGACCTTGCGGATCTTCCGCAAGGCGGAATGACGCCGCTGTCGAACGAATCCTTCATGCAGGCGCCGTCCGAGATGTCCTATCCGATTCTGATGTACCACCAGATCCGCGCGCTGCCGCCGCGCAGCGACCCGTTGCGCGGGCTGAGCGTCGAACCCGCGGCGTTCCGCAGCCAGATGAAGCTGTTCAGGCTTCTGGGCTATCGCGGCCTGAGCGTGGCCGAGTTGCAGCCGTACCTGCGCGGCGAGCGGCGCGGCAAGGTGTTCGGCATCTCGTTCGACGACGGTTTTCTCAACGTGCTGACGGACGCGATGCCGGTGCTGGACGAATTGGGATTTACCGCGACGTGCTATTTCGTTGCCGACCGCTTCGGCGGCACGAACGACTGGGACGCGGACGGCGGTTCGGCCGGCTCTCCGTTGATGTCGAGCGGGGACATGATCGAATGGCGCGATCATGGGCACGAGATCGGATCGCACACGCTCGACCACGTCGCGCTGTCGCGGGTCCCGGAGCGGATGGCCCGCCTGCAGGTACGGGAATCGAAACGCCGGCTCGAGGCGCTGAGCGAACGGCGCGTCGAATCCTTCTGCTATCCGTACGGCGACCTGAACGAGCGGGTGCGCGATCAGGTCGAGGCAGCCGGATACCGCACTGCGACCACGACGCGGCGCGGACTCGCCGGCGCGCGCGACGACCCGTTCGCGTTGCCGCGGATTCCGGTGGCGGGGGGCATCGGCGCGGCTCGCCTGCTGTTCAAGTGCTCGCGATGGCGTGCTCGGCGTCGCGGCTAACCGGGAGACGTCGACGAGCGGTGTCGCGCAACGGGGATGAACGGATGGGGAGCGGGAAACGGGGGCAGGGCGGGAGGAAGGGCGCGACCGGTTGCCCGAGGGTCAAACCGGCAAGGGATCGATCCGAGCACGGAACGCCGAACGTGTGACGCGTGTCGCATCGGGCTGGCCCGGCGGTGCGGCTCGACAAGCCCCGACACCGGCGGCTTGCCGTCCATCGACTCGCGTTCGAGCGCCACGCGCCGCCGCCCGCCCCGGCGGTTCAGCGCGTCAGCGCGCTGAAGCCGTCCAGCAGCCGGTCGACATCCGCGGGCTCGATCGCGCCCATCGTCGAAATCCGGAACAGCGCCTTCGAGAGGCCGCCCTGGCCCGCGTAGATCACGAAGCCGCGCGCCTTCAGGCCGTCGTGCAGCTGCTCGTAGCTGACGCCGGCCGGCAGCCGGTACGCGCGCAGCACGACCGACGACTCGTCGTCCGGCAGCACGCTGGCCATCCCGCGCGCGGCGAGCCCCGCGCGGGCCTGTTCGGCGAGCGCGGCGTAGCGCGCGTGGCGGGCTTTCCAGCCGCCCGCCTCGTCGAATTCGCGCAGCGCTTCGACGAGCGCGTAATACGCGTGCACCGACGGCGTGAACGGCGTGTTGCGCTGCGCCTGCAGCTTCGCGAGCCGGCCGAGATCGAGGTAGTAGGTACGGCTGGCCGCCTGCGTCAGTGCACGCTTGCGGACGATCACGAACGCCGCGCCGGGCACGCCGTGCAGGCACTTGTTCGCGGTGGCGGCCACCGCGTCGATCTCGTCGCCGGCGAAGCCGATCGCCTCCGCGCCGAAGCTGCTGACGCCGTCGACCAGCATCCGCACGCCGCGCGCGCGGCACGCGGCGGCCAGCGCGTCGAGGTCGTTCAGGCGGCCGGTGGTGGTTTCGTGATGAATCACCGCGACATGCGTGAACGCGCGGTCGGCATCGAGCCGCGCGGCGACCCGATCGAGATCGGGCGCCTGCATCCAGTCGTGCTTCAGCACCTCGTGCGCGATCCGGTACTGGGCGGCGATCTGCGTGATGCGCTCGCCGTACACGCCGTTTTCGATCACGAGCAGCTTGCCGTGCTCCGGCACGAGCGCCGCGATCATGCTTTCGACGGCGGCGGTGCCCGAGCCCGTCATCAGCACGGCGGCCCATTCGGCCGGGTCGAGCGCGTACGCCGCGACGAGCCGATCGCGCGCTTCGTCCTGAAGATCGAAGAACTCGCCTTCACGGTGGCACAGGTCGGGCTGCAGCAGGCTCTTGCGCACGCGTTCCGTCAGCGTGACGGGGCCGGGGTTGAGCAACAGCATCTTCACACTCCTTCAGTCTTGCGTCGCGCCGATATGGCGCATCAGGCGCGTCTTGACTTCGACGGGCGTCACGGTCGGGCGGGGCAGGCCGTCGGGCACGCCGGTCCGGATCGACAGGCGCGCGAAACGGGCGCCGTCGGCCGGCGCCGCGTCGAGCGCCGCGTCGAGCGCCGCGTCGATCACGCCGAGATCGTCGCCTTCGCTCGCGGCCGCGTAGCCGCACGCCGCCGCCACGCCGGCGAACGACACCTGCCGAGAGACGGTGGCCTGGCCGCCCGTCGATTCGTGCGCGCCGTTGTCGAGCAGCACGTGGGTCAGGTTGGCGGGGCCATAGGCGCCGAGCGTCGCGAAGGCGCCCATGCGCATCAGCGCCGCGCCGTCGCCGTCGATCGCGACGACCTTCAGGTCGGGGCGGGCGAGGGCGAGGCCGAGCGCGAACGGCGTCACGCAGCCCATCGAGCCGACCATGTAGAGCTGGTTCGGACGATCGTCGAGCGCGTAAAGCTCGCGGCCGCAGAACCCGGTCGACGCGAGCACGACGGTCGATTCCACCGGGGTGCGGGCGATCACGCGCCGCAGCGCATCCTGGCGGGTCGGCCAGGCGGCGGGCGACGCCGCCCGCTGCGTCGCTTGCGGCGCCACGGGCGCGCGCTGCGCCGGCGCGTCGGCCGCCTTCAGTTCATACGGGGCAACGCTGCCCTTCTGCATCACGAGCGCGTACGGGCGGCCCGTCGCATCCATGTGCGCGATCGCGCGATCGAGCGCGGGGCCGATCGCGGCGGGATCGGTCGGGAAGGTCTCCCAGGGGATTTCCATCGTGTCGAGCAGGGCGGGCGTGATCGGGCCCATCAGCGCGTGCTGCGGTTCGTCGGGCACGCCGGGCTGGCCGCGCCACGTGACGATCAGCAACTGCGGCAGCCGGAACGTCCAGGTGAGCGACGTGAGCGGGCTCACCGCATTGCCGAGCCCCGAGTTCTGCATCATCGCGACGCCGCGCTTGCCGCCGAGCGTCGCGCCCGCGACGAGCGCGACCGCGTCGCCCTCGTTCGCCGCCGACACGTAGTGCAGTGCCGGATCCTGCAGCACGTAGTTGATGAACGGCGTCAGATACGAGCAGGGCACGCCCGCGTACCAGTCGAAGCCGCGCTCGCGCGCCGCTTCGACGAACTGTGCCGCTTCGATCATTGCGCCGCCCCGTGGTCCGTGCGCTGTTCGGCGAACGGCGTCTGGCCGTGCGCGAAATCGCCCGCGCGACGGAAATCCTCCAGGTCGTTCACGCCGCGCCAGTGGCCGTGCACGTACTGCACCTCGATCTTCTCGCCGGCATCGATCAGCGCGTTCAGCAGCGCGGGGATGTCGAGCGTGTCGAAATCCGGGCGCGCCTTCAGCGTGTCGATCATCGTCTTCAGGCGGGTCACGCCCGCGCCGCGCACGTTCAGCAGGCCGATCCAGCGGCCGTGGGGCTCGCCGTGCCGCGCATCGCTCGACACGCGCTGCAGATGAGCCTTCTGGCCGAACAGGCCGCGGTCGTCGGCGGCGGAGCAGAACGCGAAGTCGCGCACGCTCTGGTTCGACGGCTGGGTTTGCGACGAATCGACGACGACGCTGAACTCCGCGTCGCTTTCCGCCAGATCGCGCAGGATGTAGCTGCGGAACAGCAGGTCGCCGTAGGAGATCACGGTGTCGCCCGTCAGGCGATCGGCCGCGCACGCGAGCGACGCGAGTTCGCCGGTTTCCGCATGGCGTTCGTTGACGACGAGCTTCACGCCCGAGGTATCGATCGCGTCGGCGCGATAGCCGCCGACTACGGTGATGTCGTTGACGCCCTGTTTCTTGAAGCCGTCGACGAGCCAGCGCAGCAGCGGCTTGCCGGCGATCGGCAGCATGACCTTCGGCTTGTCCTCGGTGACCGCCTCGAGCCCGGCGCCGCGGCTCGCGGCCAGCACCAGCGCGGCGTTCGACGCGCGCGCCGACGACGACAGGTAGAGGCGTTCGGCCGCCGAATACTCGTCGGCGTCCTGCAGACGGAAGATTTCGTTGACGGTCGCGACGCGATCCTCGACGTTGACGAGCGTTTCGCTGTCGTGGATTTCGCGGGCGACGGCCTGCATCGACGACGCGGCCGCGCGGATCAGGTGGTTCGCCCAGATCACGGTGCTGATGCCGGCCTGGCGGAACGCGTCGGTCGGCGTGCTGTAGTACTTGGTCGGGACGATCACGAGCGGCGCCGCGCCGCTCCATTCGCGTGCGAACTGGAGGATCTCGTCCGGGCGCGACAGCTTGCTGTGGATCAGGATCGCGTCGGCGCCGGCTTCCGCGTAGGCATTCGCGCGGCGCAGCGCCTCGTCCATGCCCCAGCCGGCGATCAGCGCCTCGACACGCGCGACGATCGAGAAATCCGGATCGCTCTGCGAATCCTTGCCGGCCTTGATCTTGCCGCAGAATTCCTCGATCTCGGCGAGCGGCTGGCGCTCGCCGTCGATGAAGCTGTTGGTTTTCGGGAACTGCTTGTCCTCGATGCACACGCCGGCGATGCCGCGCTGCTCGAGCTTCCGCACCAGCCGGCGCACGTTGTTGAAGTTGCCGTAGCCGGTGTCGCCGTCGAGCAGGATCGGCAGGTCGCTCGCGTCCGCCATGAATTCGAGCGTGTCGACCACCTGGGTCCAGCTCGCTTCGTTGTTGTCGCGCACGCCGTATTGCGCGGAGATCGCGAGGCCCGACGCCCAGATGCCCTTGAAGCCGGCTTCGCGCACGATCCGCGCGGACAGGCCGTTGTGCGCTTCCATCAGGAATTCGAGTTCCTTGCTCGCCAGCATCCGGCGCAGGCGCGCGCTGCGCGATTCGGTGAAATTGGGTTCACGTGCGTTCATCGTGCCACTCCTACGGTGCGTTGAATCTGCGGCAGCACTTCCTGGCTCGCGCGCGAGACGTCATTGGGAAAATCGATTTCGATCCACGGGGCGCCCGTGACATCGGCGATGTCGAAGCTGCGGCCGCCTTCGAGCAGCAGGTCGCGCACGGCTTCCTCGTGGGGCAGGTTGGCGCGGCCGCTGTCGACGTAGCCGGCGACGATCTCGGTCAGCCGGCGCGCGGTGTCCTCGCGGAAGCGGAAGAAGCCGACGGATTCGCCGATCGTGTCGTAGTCGAGATCGACGGCGAGCTGCTTGCGCAGCTCGACCGGCACGCCGTTCTTCACGCACAGCTTGACGGGCTCGTCGCCCGCCTCGAAGTCGCGATCGATCAGCAGGCGGTCGATCTCGCGCTGCGGATCGGCGACCAGTGCGTGCAGGATGCTGTCGTCGTACAGCACGTCGGCGTCCATCAGCAGGACGTCGCCGCCGCGCGTCATGGCCTGCGCGGCGGTGTGCACCGTCAGCACGCTGCCGAGGTCGTAGCGCGGGTTCAGCACGACGTCGGCGCGGCGGCCGAGCCGCTTCAGTTCGGCTTCGACCTTCTCCGACTGGAAGCCGAGCGCCAGCACGACCTCGTCGACGCCGACCGCGTCGAGCAGGCGGAAGTGCCGCTCGAGGAGCGACACGTCGTCGAAGCGCAGCAGGCACTTCGGGAATTGCGCTTCGGGGGGCTGCTGCAGGCGCAAACCGAGGCCCGCGGCAAGAATGATGGCTCGCATGAATTCTCCACGCTATTAAGGCCGACCGTCCGGATCCGGATCAGTCGGCAATGGGCTGCGGCGCGCGGCGCCGCTGCCAGTTTCGTTCACGGAAATGCAGGTACAGAAGGCCGGGCAGGCCGAACGCGAGTTCCCGCGCGCGCTTCGCGAGCGACAGCGCGAGCGCCGCTTCGGGCGGCAGCCCGACGAGCGGAGCAAGCAGCAGGTAGCCGCCTTCCTGCGCGCCGAGCGAACCCGGAATCGCGAAAGCGGCGCCCCGGATCGCCTGGCCGACGCTTTCCAGCAGCAGCGCGTCGAGCCAGCTGACCGGATGGCCGAGGAAATGCAGCGCGAGCCACACTTCGCCCGTGCCGACCACCCAGCCGACGAAGCTCAGCCAGAAGGTGGACGCGACCCGGTCGCGGCGGCGGTACAACTCGCCGACGGCCGTGTCGATCGCGTCGGCGCGGGTCGCGAGCGACGACCAGTCGCGCGGGCCGAGCACCTTCGAGACGAGCCGCAGCCCGCGTCCGAACAGGCCGCGCCGCTGCGCGACGTAGAACGCGAGCGCGAACACGGCGAGCAGCGCGGTGGCGACGAGCGCGGGCGTGCGCAGATGCGAGACCGAGCTGTGCGTCGCATACAGGCTGAACGCGGCGATGCCGACCAGCGCGAACAGCAACTGCGCGAGCGCCTGCATCGTCGTGCTGACGGTGATCGCGGCGGCGGCATCCTGCATCCGCACGCCTTGCTGCGCGAGGTAGCGGACCATCAGCACCGGGCCGCCGATCTGCCCGGCGGGCAGCAGGCTGTTGACCGATTCGCCGACCCAGCGCGCGTACAGCGCCTCGCGCATCGACGCGCCGGGCGTGCCGCGCGGGAACATCGCGGCGATCGCGCGCGCGTCGATCACGAGCGGCAGCAGGTGGAACGCCGCGACGAGCGCGAGGCCCCAGCCGGCGGCGAGCAGCGTCGACGCGACCGCGCCGAAGCCTTGCCACGCGAGCAGTGCAACGAACAGGGCTGTCCCGATCGACAGCAGGATCATGCCGGCCCGCGTCATGATCCCGACGTGCGGCGCGGCACCAGCTGCTTGAACACCTGGCGGAAGCCGAAGTATGCGATCGCGTCCTTCATGTTCGAGATGAAGCGCTTCCACGGCCGCATGCCCGGATCGGTCACGTATTCGAACGTCAGCGACACGCGCATCTCGTTCTCGCCGAGCGGCGTGATCCGGTGGCGCAGCTTGTCGCCGTCGAAGAACACGATGCCGCCGTGCGCGATCTGCACCGAGCCCGGTTCGTCGGCGACGTCCGGATTGCGGGTGTGCAGCTCGTAGTCGAGGCGGCACGACGAATCGTCGATCACGCCGAACAGCAGCGTGTAGCGGCGGCCGTCGTAGTACGACGTGTCGTAGTGCCAGCCGATGTGGTCGCCGGGGCGCGTGTAGTAATAGAGCGCGTAAGCGTGCGGATCGTCGTCGGGCGACGGCTGCAGCGTGTCGCCCGTCAGTTTTTCCAGGAAACCGATCAGCGCTTTCGAGCGGTACAACTCGGCGATATACGGCGCCTTCTTGTCGATCGTATGGCGGCTCACGCTGCCGCCCTGCTTGTGGCCGGGCAGGTAATTGCGGTTCAGGTCGCCCTGCAGCGCGCGCGCCGCGTCGGCGAGACGCGCGGCGGCTTCCTTCGGCAGGAAATCCTCGAGGTACAGGAACGCGCCCTGGCGCGTGAAGTCCTGTTGGAGACGGGGAGTGTCGAGCTGGCCGACGCGGGACGCGACGGCGCGGTCGGGGGAGAGCCCCGTGCCCGCTGCCGCGGAGGGCGGCGCGTCCAGCACGGAGTCGGCTCCGGTACGCGTAGTCATTTGGTAGCTTGGATTTCGGTGGAGTGAGGGGCCGCATGGCCGCGCCGCACGATGCGCCAGTAGTCGATCACGACCCAGGCGGCGAACAGCGGGGCGCCGATCGCCGCGGCCAGCAGGAACGGCGCGACGCCGTTGAACAGCGTGACGAGCGGCAGCAGGTACAGCACGTCCTCGGTTTCGAAGCCGCCGACGAACGCCTGCTTCGTGCCGGCCTTGCCGGCGAACGACTCGATCCGCATCCGCAGGAAGAAGATCAGCGCGACGGCCGCGCCGGCGAGCGCGCCGAGCAGCACCGGGTGGGCGATCATCTGGCCGCCCCGCGCGACGATGCCGGCGCCCATGCTGACGAACAGCGCGACCGTGATCAGCGCATCGCTCGCCAGGTCGTAGAAATGGCCGATCTTGCTGGATTTGCCGCTGATTCGAGCGAGTTCGCCGTCGGTATGGTCGACGAAGTTCGACAGCACGATCAGGAACGCGCCCGCGTTGATCCAGCCGAAGCCGCCTTGCGCCAGGCAATATGCGCCCGCGAGGCCGATCAGCAGGCGCAGCGTGGTGAGGTGGTTCGGCGTGACCGGCGTATCGATCAGGGGCGTGACGAGCCAGCGGGCCAGCCGGGCGTCCCAGGTGCGCGGCGGCGGGCTTTCCACGGCGATTTTGTTGGTGGTTCTTTGGTCCATCGACGGAATATATACGGATTTACAATTTGTTGCTTTTTGATGACCAAAAACTTTGATTTTACCGGTTCAGAGGGCGGATTGGACCAGGTTTTTCGGAAAATGGGCAGCGAACGCTGAGACAATCGGGGCGGGATCGGATCGCGCGCCGCGCACCGGATACCCGGCAAATCCAACAAGGCAGTTTTGCAGCGCGCGCGTCCTATGGCCGGCCGGGCCTCTGCGATACTCCGGCCGTACCTCGTCGCCGGGCCTGCCGGGCCGGCCGCCGGGGTGGCGCGCCGCTCCCGAGACAAGCTGCCGCGGCGCCCGCGTCGTGATTGATACCAAGACAACCGTTCGACAATTCGCCATGCCCACCTCTCGTATTCTCGCCCCCCGCCTGCGTTCCCTGATCCGCACCGCCGACGAGGCGGCCGCCCTGATCGATCCGGATATGACCGTCGCGATGAGCGGCTTCACCGGCTCCGGTTACCCGAAGGCGGTGCCGGCCGCGCTCGCGACGCGGATCGCCGCCGCGCATGCGCGCGGCGAGGATTTCCGGATCAACGTGCTCACGGGCGCGTCGACCGCGCCGGAACTCGATGGCGCGCTGGCGCGCGCCGACGGCATCTCGATGCGGCTGCCGTATCAGTCCGATCCGACCCTTCGCGACAAGATCAACGCGGGCGAGCTCGATTACCAGGACATCCACTTGAGCCACGTCGCGCAATATGCGTGGTTCGGCCTGTTCGGCGAACTGGACGTCGCGGTGGTGGAGGTGGCCGGGATCCGCGAGGACGGGCTGCTGATCCCGTCGGCGTCGGTCGGCAACAACAAGACCTGGCTCGACCGGGCGAAGCGGGTCATCCTCGAAGTGAACGCGCGCCAGCCGATCGGGCTCGACGGAATGCACGACATCTACTACGGCACCGCGCTGCCGCCGCACCGCGTGCCGATCCCGCTGGCGGCGAGCGGCGACCGGATCGGCGAGCCGTATCTGCGCTGCGCGCCGGAGAAGATCATCGCGATCGTGGAGACCGATGCGCCCGATCGCAGCAATGCGTTTTCGGCACCCGACGCGACGTCCAGGCAGATCGCCGCCCATCTGATCGACTTCCTGCGCCACGAGATCGCGCGCGGCCGGCTGCCGGCGAATCTGCTGCCGCTGCAGTCGGGCGTCGGCAACATCACGAACGCGGTGCTGGCCGAGCTGGGCTCGGGCGGATTCTCGGGGCTGACGGCGTTCACGGAGGTGATCCAGGACGGCATGCTCGATCTGCTCGAGAGCGGCACGCTGAGCTTCGCGTCCGCCACGGCGCTGTCGCTGAGCCCCGATGCGGTGAAACGCTTCGCCGATGAGATCGACCGGTTCCGCGACAAGATCGTGCTGCGCCCGCAGGAAATCAGCAACCATCCGGAACTGGTACGCCGTCTCGGCTGTATCGCGATGAACGGGATGATCGAGGCCGACATCTACGGCAACGTGAATTCGACGCACGTGATGGGCACGAAGATCCAGAACGGTATCGGCGGCTCGGGCGACTTCGCGCGCAACAGCTACTTGTCGTGCTTCATGTCGGCGAGCACCGCGAAGGGCGGGACGATCTCGCGGATCGTGCCGATGGCGAGCCACGTCGACCACACCGAGCACGACGTGGCGGTGGTGGTGACCGAGCAGGGGCTGGCGGATCTGCGCGGCCTGTCGCCGAAGCAGCGGGCGCGCAAGATCATCGCGAACTGCGCGCATCCGGATTTTCGGCCGATGCTCGACGATTACTTCGCGCGGGCGAGCCGCGAGAGCTTCGGCAAGCAGACGCCTCACCTGCTCGGCGAAGCGCTGTCGTGGCACGAACGCTACGTCAGGACGGGGTCGATGAAGCCCTGAGCCCGGGATGCCCGCGGCGGGGGGCGCGCCCGCGTTCGCCCGCGCGCGGCCGGCGGCTCTTCTATTGCGCCTTGCGCGAGGCGAACAGTTCGACGTCGTTGCGGACCCCGAGTTTGCGGTACGCGGACTGCTTCTGCGCGCTGATCGTCTTGCGGCTGCGCGAGAACTTCACCGCGATCTCCGACACCGTCATGCCGTTCAGGCAGCAGCGCAATACCTCGTGCTCGCGCGGGCTGAGCGGCGTCTCGGCCAGTTGCTCCGGCGAGGGCTGCGTGACGTCGCGGTCCGCCGGCGCCCCGGCCGTGCGGCCCGGACGGCTCCGCCCGGCGGCCGGTACCACGCTCGCCAGCTCCACGCTCAAGTAGGTCCGGCCGGCCGCGACGACGTGGATCGCGTGCGCAAGTTCGCGCAGGTCCTGGCTCTTGCCGACGAAGCCCCGCGCGCCGGCCCGCAACATCAGGTTGACCGTTGCGGGCACCTCGATGCTCGACGTCATCAGAATCCGGCAGCGGGCGAACCGTGCGCGGATCAGCCGGATCAGGTTGAGGCCGTCGATCTGGTCGGGGCCTAGCACGTAGTCGAGCAGCACGACGTCGACCTCGTGGGTCTGGAGCCAGCTCAGCAGATCGCGCGAGCGCGAGAAATTCGCGCTGACCCGGATCTCGGTCAATTCGTCCAGATAATGCTCGATCCCATACTGGCACGCTGCGTGATCGTCCAGGATTGCGATCTTGATCGACTTGCGTTGCGGAATCATTGGCGGCCTCTTTCTACGAACGGTGGGCGGCGGGCGCGACGCCGGCTCCATCCGGACCGGACGCGCGGATCGGAGGGATGACGGGCTGAGCGGGTTTCGATGTGTCGCGCACGGTTATTGGTATGGCGTCGCGGATCGACTGTTCCGGATCGAAAGATTCGTCGATGGCGCAAGATTTTATAATTCGAAAACGGGTTTGTCTGCTGTTTGCGCGGTGAATGTATTTCATCGAATGAATATGGGTTTTGGGATGCCTTTATTCGTACAAGTAAATCCTCAACGATTCGGGTTTCGATATACGGAAAATCGGAGGGGTCGGGTTATCCGGATGCGCGTCCGCTCCGGATGGGACATGGAGCCTGCGGCATACGCAAGCAATCGTCGCGGACGGTGTCGATGAGTGATGTCAGCCGGATTGGCCGAACGGAGAGGCGTCATGCCGGAATCATGCATCTTGAAATGCGTTCGCACCCGTTCCCGGATAGGCGAACGATGAAAGGGTGACGGGATCGAGTGGTTCGGCCGCATGGCAGCGGTTATATTGTCGGCGAGATAGCGACGTCGCCGCATCGCGGTCGACAGGCCGTCGGCCGGCGGACATCGAGCGGGTTGGCGTCGCATCGCGCGCGGCCCGAACCGTATCCGCGATGCCGGCACGCTCGCATTGGGAGCGGCGGCGCGTCCGGCACCGATACGTTGCGCCGCGTTGAGCGGATTGATCACGAGAGATATGCCCGCAAAACTGAAACGACTCGCCGCGTCCGTCGGCACGACAGGCGGCAAGCCATTCGAACCGGGCCGGATCCGGCGCCAGCAGCAGACCCTGCTGTACGGCGGCGGCGTGGCGGTCACGGTCTTCATCCTGGTCTGCGCGGCGCTCGTCGCGCGGCTCGATATGCTGGAATACCTCGGACAGGCGCGCGCGACGTTTCTTCAGCGCGAGATGCAGTTCCATGCGAACGCAATGACGACCGATTGGCTGCTGACGACCTACGGCACCAAGGCGGAGCTGATTTGGCGGCGCGGCGTCGAACCGCAGCCCGAGATGCTGCGGACCTTCGAGGCGAACCACGGCAAGCTGGTCTGGCGCAACGCCAACGGCGGGGAGCCGTTTCTCGCCTTGGCCTACATCACCGCGGCGCGGCCCGCTGCGTCGTATGCGCGCTACCTGGCCATCGTGATCAACCAGATGGATTCGGACGGCATGCCCACGGCCGACACGGCCGATATCGAGCCGGTCGGCGGTTATCTGATCGGCCTGGACGGATCGTTGCTCGGCGTGATGGGGCGGGGGCTCGTCGTCCGAGCGCGCGCGCTCCGGGCCGACGGCAATCTGCCGGCGTTGATCGCCGCATTGATGCCGACGGGGGCCTCGGTGCAGCGCTCGGGCGTCAGTCACGGCACCTTCATGCTCGACCAGCGCTTCGATCCGGTGGTCGGGCGCACTGTCCTGCGATTTGCTCGACGACTCGACGATGCGGCGGGCCGGCCTTTCGCCTGGATGGTCTTCAACGGCAGGTTCGGGCTCGCCGAGATCATGGCGCCGCAGTCGGACGACGAGGACACGGCGGTGGTCGATGCGCGCG
The DNA here is from genome assembly GCF_034721475.1 of Burkholderia alba. Classification (NCBI taxonomy): domain Bacteria; kingdom Pseudomonadati; phylum Pseudomonadota; class Betaproteobacteria; order Burkholderiales; family Burkholderiaceae; genus Burkholderia; species Burkholderia alba. Next base: position 269,915 of record NZ_JAWJWL010000001.1, read on the forward strand.
GAAATATCGTGATCGGGCGGATGCGCGACCGGGCGATGCTCGAGCGAGGGCTGGACAATGCGCGCGCGCCTTTCGGCGAGCATGTCGTCGCGCGCCGGGTCGGCGCGCGCTTCGTTATCAGCGACCGTTTGCCCGATTCCGGTCTGGTGATGATGACCGCCTTTTCGTGGCGCAGCGTGGCGAGCGCCACCATGGCTCGCGTGGGTGCCACGCTCGGAATCGCGCTGTTCGCCATCGGGCTGCTCTGGTTCGCCATCGTCGCGTTCGACCGGCGGGAATTGCGGCCCGCGAACCGGCGCGCGATCCGCCTGATCGAAAGCGAGGCGCTCAACCGGGCGCTGATCCGCACGGCACCCGCCGGGCTCATGCTGCTGTCGGCGGCCGACGGCGAGACCATGGTGCGCAACGACGCGGTGCTCGCGTACGACAGCGGGTCGTCGGGCGAGTCGCTCGGCAAGCGGATCTGGCAGGCATATCGCGCGCGCGAGGCCGGCGCCGGCCAGAAGCGCATCGTCACGCGGCAGGAACTGGCCGTCGAAAGCCCGGGGCAGGAGACGACGTATCTGGCGGCAAGCATCGTCCGTACCCGGTTTCGCGGCGTCGACGTGCTGCTCTGCACGCTGACCGACGTCACGGCGCGCAAGCTGACGGAAGACAAGCTCCGCGAGGCGCGGACGGCGGCCGAGGATGCGAACAAGGCGAAGTCGACGTTCCTCGCGACGATGAGCCACGAGATCCGTACGCCGCTCAACGCGATCGTCGGCCATCTGGCATTGCTGGAACGCGCGCCGCTGCCGCCGTCGCAGCGGCAGCGGCTGAAGACGATCGTGTCGTCGTCGGACGCCTTGCTGCACATCATCAACGATGTGCTCGATCTGTCGAAGGCGGAATCGAGGCAGATGACGCTGGAGAGCACGCCGTTCGATGTGCGTCGCCTGTTGCTGGGCGTCGCGGCGACTTTCCGGCCGCTCGCCGACGCGAAGGGGCTGACGATCGAGTGCGCCGTTTCGGCGGAGCTGGCCGATGGGTATCTGGGGGATCCGGCCCGGCTGCGGCAACTGGTCTCGAACCTCGTCAGCAATGCCATCAAGTTCACCGAACACGGCGGTGTGGTCATCGACGCGCGGCCGATGCGGGAGGGCGCGGATGCGCGCGGATTCGAGATCCATGTCATCGATACCGGCATCGGCATTCCCGCCGAAAGCATGCCGTCGCTGTTCGACGTCTACATTCAGGCCGATGCGTCGACCTATCGGCGCTTCGGCGGCACCGGTCTCGGGCTGGCGTTATGCCGCCATATCGTGACGCTGATGCATGGTGCGCTGACCGTCGACAGCCGTGTCGGCGAGGGCACCGCCTTCACGGCGGCGCTGCCGTTGCCGGCCGCGCCGGCCGGATGGCGGGCCGATGCGCAGCAGCCCGACGCGGCGACGGACGGCGAACCCGAGCCGGATCGGGCGACGGCACCTCTGCGCGTGCTCGTCGCGGAAGATCATCCCGTGAGCCGCGCGCTGCTGCGCGATCAACTCGAGGCGCTGCACTACGACGCGACGCTCGTCGCCAACGGCGCGGAGGCGTTGCGGGCATTCTTCGAGCAGCCTTTCGACATCGTGCTGACCGACCTCGGCATGCCGGAACTGGACGGCTACGCGCTGACGCATTTCCTGCGCGAGCAGGGGGCGCAGGTCCCCGTGATCGCGATGACGGCGCACGCGACGGAGGACGATTACCGGCGCTGCGAGCGCGTGGGCGCGGTGGACGTGGTGCTCAAGCCCTTGTCGATGCCGGCGCTGGATGCCGTGTTGCGGCGGCACGGGCATCGCGCCGCGCCTGCCGTGGTGCGCAAGGATGACGGCAAGCTTGCCGTGATGACCGGCGAAGTGCGGGAGAAATTGCACGCATCGACGCTGCGCTCGCTGGCCGCGATCGACGATGCCTTGGCGATCGGCGATGCCGATTCGATCAGGGTCGAACTGCACTCGATGCGAGGCGGGCTCGCGCTGACGGGTGAAAACGAAGCGACCGGTGCCTGCGCGCGTGCGGAAAAGATTGTGGCGGAAAGCGGGGCGGAGGGATTGGCGCCGGCCTGGCCGGCATGCCGGGCCGCGATCGAGCGGGTGCTGGACGGCATGTCCGGGCCTGAACCGCGCGAGGGCGAGCGGCGACCCGGTCAATGATGACGGGCGTGATTTTCCTGCCAGAAACGGGTGCGTCGGGCCCTGGATTGCGAGGTGCGATTGGGGGGCTGTCAGCCCGGCGGGGCGTGGAAAAACGGATGCCGAGGCCGTCAAGCTCAACTGGCCGCCTTTTTCGCCGAGGCGCTGGCTGACCATCAGCGATGCGCGATTGCGCTGTCGCCAGACGGTATCGATGGCGTAGCCGTTGCGAATCGCATCGCGCGTGCTCATCGCGTCGTTGAGGTTGAAATGCATCGGCTTATGAGTGACATCCGCGCGCGGATGCCGGGTCAACGAGGACATTCCTCAATTCCGGTAGACCCCGCATCGTCAGCGGAAGAGCCGAGCGCCTTGCCCGGGATGGAACGGCCCTCGAACCAGGGGTTCCGACATGGCTGTCATCGTTTTGCCTTGAATCACGGTTCGCGATTTCAATGATCTGAATGAAAAGCAAGCCGTCTCGGAATGGCGGTATGTCACATCCTGAAGCTTGATGGTTGATCACGGGTATTTCGGCGAATTCCGTCGCGTATGCGTGTTCCTGGAGCGGGTATCGCAGGCGTATTGATCGGCGGGCACAAGCGCCGCCGAGATCGGACAACCGGTGTGCGGAGAAGCGCGCCGGTTGCGCCGATCGGCTACCGCGCTTGCCTGCCGCATCCGTCTGTCGCGATGCGGTATCCACGGGGCCTCGACGTCGAAGGCGGGCCCGCATGCCCATTTCGTCCGGCCACGCGGCACAGATCAATAGGCGGCAGTTCGTCGGCATCGCTGAATAAAGCGCCGACCCGGCACTGCCCCAATCCTCTGCGGAATCGCCGATTCATCGCGTTACCCGCCGTAGCCCGCCTCGCACTGCTCCCCCTCCCGCCGCAAATCAGATCCCCGCCTATCCCGGCCACGTCGGCGCTTCTTTGGAAATGAAAAATAATTGGTTCGGCTTTGCTCACGGATCTTTCATAGTGGGTGCCTGATGGCTATAGACGGCGAACGCCGCCGGCCGGAACCCATGTTGCGCGCCCACGAGGCGCGAGATCCCGAAGGAGACGCCATGACGGTAGAACTCGAAGAACGCCCCGCCCATGCGGTGCTGCAGGCCGCGCGCGCCGCGGCCGAAGCGGCCGGTTTGCCCTATGCGGGCGGCGTGTCGCCGCGCGACGCGTGGGCGCTTGCGACATCCGGCGCCGCGTTGCTGGTCGACGTGCGCACGGCGGAAGAGCGGGCCTTCGTCGGCCAGGTATCGGACACCCTGCACGTCGCCTGGGCGACCGGCACCAGCCTGACCCGCAATCCGCGCTTCGTGCGCGAGCTGGAAGCGAAAACCGGCAAGGACGCGGTCGTCCTGCTGTTGTGCCGCAGCGGCAACCGCTCCGCGCTGGCGGCCGAAGCGGCCGCGAAGGCGGGCTTCACGCAGGTATACAACGTGCTCGAAGGCTTCGAGGGCGAACTCGACGCCGACGGCCATCGCGGCGCGATCAACGGCTGGCGGCGGCACGGACTGCCGTGGCAGCAGGGTTGAGATCCATCCAGTAGCGGAATCAGGAGCAGCAGCCGTGGCCGTATTCGATATCGATGAAATCGTGCAGTCGCTTCAAGGTGTGCGCCAGCGTTGGCGCGAAGTGCAACGGCGCTCGCTCGAGCCGGGTGGACGGGATCTGCCCGCCCGCGAGGCGCTGGCCGGCATCGTCGACACGCTGAAGGGCGTGCTGTTCCCGATGCGGCTCGGGCCGCCCGATCTGCGGCAGGAAAGCGAGAATTTCTACGTCGGCCATGCGCTCGACGAGGTGCTGCACGCGCTGCTCACGCAGGCGCAGCTCGAATTGCGCTACAAGGGCCGCCATCAGTCCGGCGCGGCCGCCGACGCGGCGCTCGATGCGCAGGCGGCCGCGGCGGTGCAGACCTTCGCGGTGCGCCTGCCGGAGATTCGCGCGCTGCTCGACAGCGACGTGCTGGCCGCGTTTCACGGCGATCCGGCGGCGGGCAGCGTCGACGAAGTGCTGCTGTGCTATCCCGGCGTGCTCGCGATGATCCACCACCGGCTCGCGCACGTGCTGTACCGGCTGGGTCTGCCGCTGCTCGCGCGGATCGTCGCGGAGCACGCGCATGCGGAAACCGGTATCGACATCCATCCCGGCGCGCAGATCGGCGCGGGTTTCTTCATCGACCACGGCACCGGCGTCGTGATCGGGGAGACGGCGGTGATCGGCCAGCGGGTGCGCGTGTACCAGGCGGTCACGCTCGGCGCGAAGCGCTTTCCCCGCAACGCGGCAGGCCATCTGGAAAAAGGCCTGGCCCGCCACCCGATCGTCGAGGACGACGTCGTGATCTACGCGGGTGCGACGATCCTCGGACGCGTGACGATCGGCGCGGGCGCGGTGATCGGCGGCAACGTGTGGATCACCCAGGACGTGCCGCCCGGCAGCCATGTGACGCAGGCGGTGTCCCGCAGCGACGCCGCGCGCCCCGACGCGGCGCCGGTTCCGGCCGTGCGGGCGGCGTCATGACCGCGCTCGTCCGGCGGTTCGGCGCGGTGATCCGTCAGTTGCGCGAAGCGCACGCGTGGTCGCAGGAGCAACTGGCCGAGCACGCGGGCCTCAACCGTTCGTACGTCGGCGAGCTGGAGCGCGGCACCGCGATCGCGTCGATCGTGACCGCCGACAAGCTCGCGCGCGCGTTCGACGTGCCGATCGCGCACTTGCTCGCCGCCCCCGGCGACGCAGTCGCGCCGCTCGGCGCGGTCGCGCCCGCCGACCTTCGCTGAACACCTCGCCAATCCCCCGCGCGTGACGGCTATAGCATGTTGAGCGGCCCGGACGGCGTCTCGATAATGCTTTTTCACGATAAGCATTGCAGTTTTTGTTCTATAGACCCCGGAGCCACCTATGTCGACGATAGCGAGCGGCCAGACAGCGCTCGGCGATAACGCAGCACGGCAACTAGCCAATGCCACCAAGACCGTCCCCCAACTCGCCACGATCACGCCGCGCTGGCTCACGCACCTGCTGCAATGGGTGCCGGTCGAGGCGGGCATCTATCGCCTGAACCAGGTGAAGAACCCGGAGGCGGTGCGGGCCGCCTGCACCGCGCGCGAGGACGAGGGCACGCTGCCGACGACCTTCGTGCCGTACGAGGAGCAGCCGCGCGAGTACTTCCTGAATGCGGTCAGCACCGTGCTCGACGTGCATACGCGGATCTCCGACCTGTACAGCAGCCCGCACGATCAGATCAAGGAGCAGCTGCGCCTCACGATCGAGACGATCAAGGAGCTGCAGGAAAGCCAGCTGATCAACAATCCCGACTACGGCCTGCTGGCGAATGTCGCCGACGAACAGCGCGTGTTTCCGCTGACGGGCGCGCCGACGCCGGACGATCTGGACGAACTGCTGACCAAGGTATGGAAGGAGCCGGCGTTCTTCCTCACGCATCCGCTCGCGATCGCCGCGTTCGGCCGCGAATGCACGCGGCGCGGCGTGCCGCCGCCCACCGTCAGCCTGTTCGGTTCGCAGTTCCTGACCTGGCGCGGCATTCCGCTGATTCCGTCGGACAAGGTGCCGGTCGCGGACGGCAAGACGAAAATCCTGCTGCTGCGCGTCGGCGACAAGCGGCAAGGCGTGGTGGGCCTCTATCAGCCGGGTGTCGCGGGCGAGCAGGGGCCGGGCCTGTCGGTGCGCTTCATGGGGATCAGCAATCAGGCGATCGCGTCGTACCTGATTTCGCTGTACTGCTCGCTGGCCGTCCATTCGCCGGATGCGCTGGCGGTCCTCGATGATGTGGAGATCGGCAAGTACCATGACTATCCGGACACCTACCGCTAACCCGCTGGCGGCCGCCGCCGCGCCCGAGGTGCCGGCGGCGCTGCCGCCGGCCGGGCTGCCCGACCCGGCGACGCTTGCCCGTCTCGCGAGCGAATTTCTCGCCGCGCTGCCGGGGCAGCCGGTCGCGCCGGACATGGCGACGGGCAGCGGCGCGGTGGGGGGCGTGCCGTCGGCGTTGCCGGCTGCCGCGCCGATCCTCGCGTCGGTGGGCAATCCCGCGCCGGCGGGGGCGCCGCTCGCCGGCCCAGGCGGCACCGGCACCGGCGTGCCGGGGCTTGCGCTGCCGCAGGGCAAGGTGCCGGGCGCGAACCTCGCGCCTTCCGCGCCGACGCACCTGCTGTCGCTCGGCAATCGCGCGCCGGCGCTCGCGCCGCACGCGGCCGCGCAGAACGGGCTGCCGGACAGCGTGGTGTCGGTCGCGCCCGCGCTGGAACCGCGCGTCGGCGGAGCCGCGCTCGGCGTGCCCGAGGCGCGGGAGCCGGGCACCGCAGCGCGCGGGGCGCCGTCCGCCCCGGCATCGCCGTATTACTTTGCCGACGGCGGCCGGCACGGCTGGCACGGCGACGCACAGGAGATCGTCGTGCCGGACCATGGCGTCGCGTCGCCGCTGGCGTTCGGGCTGCCGGGCGACGACACGCTGCGCGAGCTGCTGTCGATCCAGCGTCATGCGCCGGAGCCGCATGCGCCGTTCGGCACGACGTCGCGCTATTTCATCGACGATGCGGGCATTGCGCCGCCGCCGCCCGTTCTTGCCGGCGGCGTTCCGCAGGGCGCAGCGCATCCGCCGTTCGACGTGCATGCGGTACGACGCGATTTCCCGATCCTGCAGGAGCGGGTGAACGGCAAGCCGCTCGTGTGGTTCGATAACGCCGCGACGACGCACAAGCCGCAGGCCGTGATCGATCGGCTCGCCTATTTCTACGCGCACGAGAACTCGAACATCCATCGCGCCGCGCATGCGCTGGCGGGGCGCGCGACGGATGCCTACGAGCATGCTCGCAGTACGGTGCAGCGCTTCATCGGCGCGGCGTCGCCCGACGAAATCGTGTTCGTGCGCGGCACGACGGAAGCGATCAACCTGATCGCGAAGACGTGGGGCGCGCAGAACGTCGGCGAAGGCGACGAGATCGTCGTGTCGCACCTCGAACATCACGCGAACATCGTGCCGTGGCAGCAACTGGCCGCGTCGACGGGCGCGACGCTACGCGTGATCCCGGTCGACGATTCCGGCCAGGTGCTGCTCGACGCGTACCGGAAGCTGCTGAACGACCGCACGAAGATCGTGTCGGTGACGCAGGTGTCGAATGCGCTCGGCACGGTCGTGCCGGTACGCGAGATCGTCGAGATGGCGCATCGGGCGGGGGCGAAGGTGCTGATCGACGGCGCGCAGTCGATCTCGCACATGCGCGTCGACGTGCAGGCGCTCGATGCCGATTTCTTCGTGTTCTCCGGCCATAAGATCTACGGGCCGACGGGAATCGGCGTGGTGTACGGCAAGCGCGCGCTGCTCGAAGCGATGCCGCCGTGGCAGGGCGGCGGCAACATGATCGCGGACGTGACGTTCGAGCGCACCGTGTTTCAGCCGCCGCCGAACCGCTTCGAGGCGGGCACGGGCAACATCGCCGATGCGGTCGGGCTGGGCGCGGCACTGGATTACGTGACGCGGACCGGTATCGAGAACATCGCGCGCTACGAGCACGACCTGCTCGCCTATGCGACGAGCGTGCTCGCGCCGGTGCCGGGCGTGCGGCTCGTCGGCACCGCGCGCGACAAGGCGAGCGTGCTGTCGTTCGTGCTGAAGGGCTACGAGACGGAGGAAGTCGGGCAGGCGCTGAACGAGGAGGGTATCGCGGTGCGTTCCGGGCATCACTGCGCGCAGCCGATCCTGCGCCGGTTCGGACTGGAGGCTACCGTGCGGCCTTCGCTAGCGTTCTACAACACCTGCGACGAGGTCGACGCGCTGGTGGCGGTCGTGCGGCGGCTGGCGTCGCGGCGCGGGTAGCGGCTTCGAAGGTGATCCGTTGACGGATGAGCGCCGGTTCGTGACGAGCCGGCGCTTTTTTTCATGCCGACGATGGCGGGCGGGGCCTTCGTGCGTGCTCCCGTTTGCGCATCGGATCGAGGCGGGCGGATGCGGCCTGAGAGGGCGGAAGCCGGTGCGCAATGCCGAATGGATGCGCGGCGCGACCGCGATCGGATTCGCACGCTCGCCGTCACGACAAACGACGTGCGGCGACGGGGCAGGGCAACTGCGCGCGGCGGTGGCGCACGGCTACGACCCGCGCCCCCCCGATGCCGTGGGCCGGCGATGTCGCGTAGTATCGCCCTTCGTCCTTTGCGAATCCGTGTACCGCACATGACCGACCTTCGCCTGCTCGAACCCGCCGATGCCTCCGCTTTCAGGGCGCTGCGCCTGATCGCCATCGATACCTCGCCCACCGCCGTCTGGCCCACGCGCGCGGAAGAAGAAGCGGCGTCGCTCGCGCAGCTCGAGGCCCGGATCACGGCGACGCCGATGCAGGCCGTGCTCGGCGCGTGGATCGACGGCGCGCTGGTCGGCTTCACGGGCGTGCGCAAGGAGCCGTTCGAACAGGTTTCCCATCGGGTGTGGATCTGGGGGGTGTTCGTCGATCCCGCGCAGCGCGGCAAGGGCCTGGCGCGCCGTCTGGTCGAGCGGTCGATCGAGCATGCCGTTCGCGAGTGGGGCGTGATTCAGGTCAAGCTGTGCGTGAACACGGAGAACGCGCCGGCGATGGCGCTGTATGCATCGCTGGGCTTCGAGACGTTCGGTATCGAACGTCGCTCGATGAAAGTGGCCGGTCGCTTTGACGACGAGGCGCACATGGTCAGGATGCTCGACTGATCGCCGCCGCGGCCGGCGTCCGGCCGGCGGCGCGGGCGCGTCAATTCACGACGGCGATCGCAAAGCCGTCCCACCCCTTGCTGCCCACTGTCTGGATCGCGGTCGCGCTTAGGCGCGGCTCGTTCGCGATCGCATCGAAGAAGCGGCGCACGCCCTGGACGCTCGGGTCGGGGTGCGCCGGATCGAGCACGCCGCCGTCGCGGATCACGTTGTCGCCGATGATCACGGTGCCCGGCCGCGACAGCTTCAGCGCCCACTCGAGGTAGGCCGGATTGTTCGGCTTGTCGGCGTCGATGAAGATCAGGTCGAACGGCGCGTCGGCGGGCAGCGCGGACAGGCTGTCGAGCGCCGGACCCACCCGCAGTTCGACCGCGTGGGCAACGCCCGCGTGTTCGAGGTTCGCGCGGGCGACGCGGGCATGCGCGGGGTCGGCTTCCAGCGTGACGACCCGGCCGCCCTCCGGCAACGCGCGCGCCAGCCAGATCGTGCTGTATCCGCCGAGCGTGCCGATCTCCAGAATCCGGCGCGCGCCGATCATGCGCGCGAACAGATGCAGCAGCTTGCCCTGGTTCGGCGCGACATCGTGCGGCGGCAGGCCGGCGGCGTGGTTGGCGGCCAGCGCGTGGTCCAGAGCCGGATCGGGCGAGGCGAGGCGGTCGACGAGATAGGCGTCGACCTCGGTCCATTGCGTGCGCGTCATTCGACGCTCCTGAGCGGGGTGGGAGGAGATGGCGGCCGGGCGCGGTGGCGATCGGAGACGATGCGCGCGCTGCTGCCGTTTTGCGACACCGCGCGGCGGCGCGGATCGCGAGACAGATGGTATACGGCACGGGCGAAACCCGCGACGGCCTGCGTCTCGATGGAACTGCGCGTGCCTAAACCATGCGATGCCGGCTCGGACTACGCACCGTGGCGCCGAATGTCCCGCCTGCCTCGGCCTGCCCGGTCGGGTGCGCCGGTTGCGGGCGGCGCGGCGGATCCGCGTGCGCGCAGCCATGCCAGCGCTTGCGCCAGCGGGGCGAGCCGCCGCCGTCGCGGGCCCGGGTGGACGGAGATCGCACTGTGCGCGGCGCGCGGGCCCACCGCCGAGAGGTCGGCGCGGACGTCGTAAGGCAGCACGTGGCATTCGCCTTCGTCGAGGACGACCGACACCGCCGGGGGGGCGGCCATGAGCCAGTGAAGGGTCTCGTCCCGATACGTGATCCGCAGCCGTCCGTCCAGCACGACCAGCACGCTGCCGCGCGCCAGATTGCATGCGTGGACGGAGCCGGGGAGATGGCGTTGTTCGCGGGTGTGCATGTGGGGGCCTCCGGATCGTGTCTTTCGCGCGGTTGCGCCGCGTCGCGGGCCGGTTGCGGTCGCCGTCCGGCCCTGTCGGACAGAGTAAAAAAACACGCGGATCGGCAACAGATCCAGCACACTAGAATCTGTTGCGATGCAGAGCGCGGTTTTGCTCATCTGTTTCCGTTCGAAATTCGCGGATCTGTATCTGGCGAATGCTTGACCTTATGGGCACGATCCCCGCATGAAATCGAATCACGACGAGCGCCGCGCGCATCTGCCGATCGCGGGCGAACCGCTGTACGAGCGCCTCGCCGAGCACTATCGCCGGATCATCGCCGCGGGTACGCTCGTGCCCGGCGACCGCATGCCTTCCGTGCGCGCGCTGATGGACCAGCACGACGTGAGCCTGTCGACCGCGCTGCAGACCTTTCGTCGCCTGGAGGACACGGGCTGGCTGACCGCCAAGCCCCGCTCCGGCTACTTCGTGCGGCGGCCGGCCGCGGCGAAGCTCGCGGCGCTGCACGAACCCGAGGTGCCGGCGCTGCCGCCCGAAGCGCATTACGTCGGCCTGCACGAACGCGTGTCGCGGGTGATCGAACTGGGACACGCACACCCCGGTGCGCTCAATCTCGGCGGCGCGACGGCGACGGCCGCGCTGTATCCGTCCGCCCGGCTGCAGGCGCTCGCGATTCGCACCTTGCGCCAGCGGCCGACCTTGCTGACGGAGGCGGGCCAGGACGCCGGCGCGATCGAATATCGGCAGGCGGCGGCGCGGCGCGCGTTGTCGTTCGGCGTGGCGGTGTCGCCGGACGAAGTGCTGGCGACGAGCGGCGGCGTCGATGCGGTGAATCTCGCGCTGCGCGCGGTGGCGCGGCCGGGCGATACGATCGCGATCGAGTCGCCGGCGTTCTTCGGCCTGCTTCAGATCCTGGAGAGTCTTGGCCTGCGCGCGCTCGAGATTCCGGCCAGCCCGACGACCGGCTTGTCGCTGGAGGCGCTGGAGATCGCGCTGTCCGCCTACGACACGATCAAGGCATTGGTTGTAGTGCCGAATCTGCAGAATCCGCTCGGCAGCATCATGCCGGACGAGCGCAAGGCGGCGCTCGTGAAGCTCTGTGCGCGCCATGGCGTCGCGATCATCGAGGACGATCCGTACAGGGAACTGGTCGACGAGGCGGACGCGGCGAGACCGATCAAGGCGTGGGACCGCGACGGCGGAGTGATCTACTGCCCGTCGTTCAACAAGGTGCTTGCGCCGGGTATGCGGCTCGGCTGGATGGCGGCGGGCCGCTGGCATGCGCGGGCACGGATGCTGAAATTCGCGCAGAGCCGCCACAACGAGGCGCTGCCGCAGGCGGTGGCGGCGGATTTTCTCGGCTCGGGCGCGTTCGACCGGCATCTGCGACAGCTGCGCGAGCGGCTGCGCGTGCAGCGCGAGCAGACCGTCGATGCGATTGCCCGGCATTTTCCCGACGAGACGCGCCTGAATGCGCCGCCGGGCGGTTTGCTGCTGTGGGTGGCGCTGCCCGAAGGCGCGCGCTCCGAAGCGCTCTTTCACGCCGCGCTGGCCGAAGGTATCCGCGTGGCGCCGGGCGCGATCTTTTCGAACTCGGATCGCTTCGATGCGTTCGTGCGGCTGAGTTGCCCGCGGCCGTTCGATCAGACGATGGACGCGGCGTTTCGCACGCTGGGCCGACTGGTGCGGGAGGCCGGGTAGCGCCGGCTGAGCGAGGGCTGGCGTGACGACAGGCCGGCGCGCGCGGCGAAGCCAGAACGGGCTGCACGCGGATCCGGCGCCGGCGCGGTGACATCCGCCCGAACAAGGGCGTGCCTACCGGTTGGCTTGCCCGGCGAGATGCTGCCGGATCAGGGACAGATAGCGGTCGCCGACCGTGTGATCGGCCTGGGACCGGGGTGCGGGGCGACGCACCGCGACGGGCGGCCAGACCCCAAGATAGCGGCAGACCGCCGACAGATAAGGCTTGCGAACGCGCCCCATTTGATGCGCCGCGCGCTCGATGCGCTCGTCGCCGACCTGGCTGCGCAGCCAGGCGAGGATTTGACGGTCGGTTTCATTGACGATACGAACCAGGTGTTCCATCTCACACCTCACTGGATATTGATACAGTGCTGTAAATATATCCAGTATTTTCGTGGAGCGCAATCGACCTCCGAAGATTTTCTTCGCGAGTCGGCCGGGTGCGGCGTCTGCCGCGATCCGGGGCCAGGCCGGGCCGTGCGTGCCCGAAAGCGGGGCGATCGACGAGATGTCCGCGGAGGGTTGTCGATTCCCCATTCCGACGCGGCAGATCGCGGTTCCGCGATGGCCGTGTCCCGATCTTTGCCCGCGCGCAGTCTTGGCCGACCGACCCTCGCGCGGGAGGGCGTCCACGCGGGAGCCGCGCTGCGGCCGTAACGCCGGCGCGATGGCGCGGCGTTTCGTGGGGATGCCGGAAGTCGGCGCGACGCCTCGAACACGCGACGCCCCGCCGCAATCGACGCACGCACGAGCAACCGCCGACGCGCGCGTCCGGCATCACCGCGTCACTTCCCGATAACGGCCTTCGGCATCGCATCGACGTAGCGCGCATCCGTCAGCGTGCGCAGGAACGCCACGATGTCGTCGACTTCCGACTCCGTGAGCGCGGGCGTCGTGCCGGGGCGGCGGTTCATCGGCGTCGAGTTCACGTTGATGTTGCCGTGATACGCGGCCGGCACGTCGTCGAACGTCCGGCTGCCGTGATACCAGCGGGCCGGATCGGTGGAGCGGGTGTTGTAGAACGCCACGGCATCGCGCAGCGTGTCGAACACGCCGTTGTGCATGAACGTCTGCCGCAGCGCCACGTTGCGCAGCCCCGGCGTGCGCAGATAACCGCACCACTGGGCCGGTTCGGGCCAGCGCAGGCGTGTCGCCGTGTCGCAGAGGCCGTTGTCGAAATGGCGCGGATCGCGATTCGCGGGCAGCGCGCGATTGCGCGGCACCGCGATCGCGTCGTAGCCGAAATCGGTGAACAGCGAACGCTCCGGACGGCTGGCGGTGTCCGACAGCGCATGGCAACTCATGCAGTTGCCCTTGTCCGGGTTCTTGAACAGTGCGAGGCCGCGCATCTCCGGCGCTGCCAGCGGCGCACGCTTCGTCAGGTACGCGTCGAAGCGCGACGAGAAGGGCGCCATCTCGTCGCTCTGCAAATAGGCCTGCACCGCTTCGCCCAGCGCGCGCATCATCCGTTCGGGGTCGCGCCGCACGCCGGGGCCGAAGCGCTCGGCGAACGCGGGCGCCAGCTCGGTGCCGTTGAGCTTGCGCAGCAGCGCGGCCGGCGAAGCGTTGTTCATCTCGTCGGGATCGAGGAACGGGCCGCGCACCTGCTCGGCGAGCGTGTCGGCGCGGCCGTCGGCGAACAGGCCGCCGAACGGCGCGGGCGCGGGCGCGTCGTCGTCCTGGTAGAAGTGGCGGCGCGGCACGTAGCGCACGTACAGCAGCGACGGCGCATTGCGCGCGCTGAAGCGGCCCGCGCGGCTGCCCTGCGGCACGCCCGGCCCGGCGAGCGCCGCCTTCGACAGCGTCGGCGCGAACGCGCGGCCCGGGTCGTGGCAGCCGGCGCAGGACATGCCGCTCGGCGCCGAAAGACGCGGATCGAAAAACACCTTGCGGCCGAGCGCGGCGAGCGCCGGGTCCGGACGGAACACGGCCGAGGTCGGATCGATTTTCGCGGCTACCTGCGGCGTGCCCCGGCCGATCGTGTCGATCACGCGCTGCGGCGGCGCGCCGGGCAGCAGCACCGCCGTGGCGGATGAGGCGGGCCCGGCGGCGGTTGCCGGCGCGGCGGCAAGCATGCCCGCCGCCGCGAACAGCAGGGCGCGTTTTCGCACGGCGGCGCGTGTGGCGGCGTGCCGCGTCATGGCGCGATGAAGCCGGTCTTGTCGCAGGCGAGCGTCGTGCCGGCCTGGTTGCAGGTCGCGAGCAGCTTGCCTGCCGCCGTATAGGCCTTGAAGGACCAGCCGGTCGCGGGCGCGGCGCGGCGCTCCATCATCATGAAACCGAAGCTGTTGTTGTGCGACAGCCGCTCGATCACCGCGCCGGGCGCGGGCGTCAGGCCGGCCGGGAACGGATCGGGCAGCGCGACGTCGAGATTGTCCCCGCCGTTGCCCGACACGATCGTGGCCGGATGGCCCGACGAGAAATTGATGGCCTGGAAATCGTGCACGTGACCGTGCAGCGCGACCTGGATGCCGGGCGGATAGTATGCCTGCGCGTTGAGGCTCGACATCACCGACTGCAGCGCGAGATTGCCCGGCGCGGGGGTGCTGCCCGCGATCGGCGCGAAGGCGAGGATCGGATGGTGGTTCGTGAAGATCGTCGTCGTCATGCCGGCCCGGTTCGCGAGGGCCGCGACCGTCTGGAACTGTTGCTGGTAGGTCTGGAATTGCGCGTCGGAGGTTTTCAGCGCCGCGCGGCCGACCTTCGCGGTATCGAACACGATCACCTGCGAGCCGGTGCCGAGCGGGACCGCATAGGGCTCGGAGTAGTTCGCGCCGCTGTCGTTGGCCGGATCGTTGCACGACCGCGCGGCCGAGTACGGGCGCGGATCGAGGAAGCGGAACCAGCCCTGGCCCGCGCGTGCGCATTCCTCGTGATTGCCGCGCACCACCACCCAGGGTGCTTTCGCGAGGAGCGGGGCGGCGGGCTTGAAGAGATCGGCCTGCCAGGTATCCCAGCCGTAGCCCCACGGGCTGTCCTTGCAGCCCGCGATGTCCGGCGGGCAGACGTTCTCGCGATAGTGATAGTCGCCGATGTGCATCACGAGGTCGGGGTTGAGATTCGCGACGCTGGCCGCGATCGTCGCGAACGGCCAGACCGATGCGTCGTTGCAGGCCTGGAATGCGTTGTCGGCCTTTTTCATCCGACAGCCGGTGTCGGCGATGATGGCGATCCGCAGCGGCTGCGCTTTCGGCAGCGGCAGCGCGCGGCCCCCGACGCTCACCCGCTGCGCGCCGGCGGGCAGCGCGGTTTCGCAGACGGCGACCGGAAAGCTCGACGGCTTCGAATCGGCCGGATCGCTGGCCGTGGTGCGCAGCGCCGCCGTGCCGGGGCCGACGCGCAGCGTCATGCGGGCGATCCGGCCGTCGGCGTCCAGCAGTGGACAGACCGCGGCCGTTGCGTCGGCGGGGCGGTAGGTCGTGACGACGCGCGCGATCGCCTGATTGCCGTCGCCGATCTCGACCCAGGCCGCCTGGAGGTTGGCGGCCGCGCTCGCGGCATCGGGCGGGGTATCGATGTCGGTCGTGCAGGCGTGAAGGATGGCGGCGCCGGCGAGCGCGGCCGCGAGCGCCGCGACGCTGCGTGGAGTGGGTCGGTGCATGGGTATTCCTGTAGGAAAACCGTAAAAATACGCACGACCTATGTAATAAATGTGAAGCCTGATTGAATGGATCGCGCAGGGTGCGGGCGGAACGGATCAGGCATGTCGGGACGGCGCGCGTTCCGCGACGCGGGACGCGCGCCGGATGCATGGCCGGCGGCGCGGCGGCGCGATCATCCGGCGCGCATGCGCCGGATGCGGATCAGGACTCCGTGGCGGCCGTCTTGCGCGGACGCCGGGCGCGTGCCGCCGTTTTGCGCGCCGGCTTGGCGGCGGGGCTGTCGGCCGCCGCTTCCTGCGGGGCGGCTTCGGCGGGCGCGGGGGTTTCCGCGGCGGCCGGCGCCTGGGCGGCGGGCGCCGGCGCTTTCTTCGCAGCGGTCTTGCGTCCGCGCGCGCGCGCCGGCTTCTTGTCGGCCGGCGCCGGGGTGTCGTGCGCGTCGTCGCGCTCGATCGCCGCGGATTCCGGCGTCACGGCCGCGGATTCGTCGGTGGTGGCCGCCGCCGCCGCTTCGACGAGCAGCGGAATCTGCTCGTGCGCCGGCTTGCGGTTGCCCTGGCCCTTGCGATGGCCTTTCTTGCCCGCCTGCTTGGCCGGCGCCTGCGCGGCGTGGCCCGACGGCTCCGTCACCTTCGCGGCGTCGGCCTGGCGAGCCGGATCGGCGACGACCGTCAGCAGTGGACGGAACACGAAGGTGCCGGACTTATCGTCGCGGCCGATTTCCAGCAGGCCGCGCGCCTGCGCTTCCTCCAGCAGATTGCCGAATGCGCGGAACCCGTAGTAGCTCTCGTTGAAGCCCGGCTTGCGGCGCTTGATCGCGCTCTTGAGCACCGACGCCCAGATCTTGCCGCTCTCGCCGCGTTCCGAGGCGAGCGCGTCGAAGGTCTCCACGGCGATCGCGATCGCTTCCGCCTTGCGCGCCTCGCCGTCGTGCTTGCGGTGCTTCTCTTCGTCGGGGGAGCGCTTCGCGGCGGTGCGGGCTTCGCTCTTCGCGACCGCGCGCTGCTGTTCGCGTGCGAGATCGTCGTAAAAAATGAATTCGTCGCAATTCGCGACCAGCAGGTCGGACGTCGAATTCTTGACGCCCACGCCGATCACGCGCTTCGCGTTCTCGCGCAGCTTCGACACGAGCGGCGAAAAATCGGAATCGCCGCTGATGATGACGAACGTATCGACGTGCGATTTCGTATAGCAGAGATCGAGGGCATCGACGACGAGACGGATGTCGGCCGAGTTCTTGCCCGACTGGCGCACGTGGGGGATTTCGATCAGCTCGAAGCTGGCTTCGTGCATCGACGCCTTGAAGGTCTTGTAGCGATCCCAGTCGCAGTAGGCTTTCTTCACGACGATGCTGCCCTTGAGGAGCAGCCGTTCGAGGACGGGCTTGATATCGAATTTCTCGAACTTCGTGTCGCGCACGCCGAGCGCGATGTTCTCGAAGTCGCAAAACAGCGCCATGTTGACGCTTTCCTGGGGCAATGCCATGAGTTCTCCAACCGGTGGCCTGGAAGCAGGCGGAATCTGAGTTGCGCACATGATAACGGGTTGCGGCGGCGCGCCCCCGGATTTGCGGGCGGCCGCGCGGATGCGGTGCGGGGATCGACGCATGCCGGCACGGCGGATCCGGGGAAAAGCCTCGGCCGCCGCGCGGCACATGCCGCCGCAATCGCCTCATCCGGCGAAGTCTCGACCCGGGCCGCGCCGGGTACCCGACGAAGCCCGGGGCCGGGATCAGAACCGGTAGTTGACCGCGCTGAACAGATTCAGCTCGGTCTTGCGCTCCGTGATGGGGCTGTCGGCGGCAACGCGCTGGAGGCGTCCGAGCGTGAGCGCGACCGAACCGGTCCAGTGCCGGGTGAAATCGTAGCTGACATAGGTGTTCAGGTGGAGGTCGCGAATGCCGGAGCCGGTGTCGTAGGCGGGCAAGCCCGACGCCGCGCTTTGCTTCGCGTTCACGCCGAACAGGGTGTGCATGTAGGTGGCGTTCGCCCAGGTCACGCCGGGGCCGACGGAAATCAGCAGCCGCTGCGTCACCGGCAGGTTGGCGGCGAGATCCGCGCTGACGAGCAATCCCTGTCCGGTTCCGGCGATATCCTGATAGGCGGCGAGGGAGCCGGTCAGCAGCGACACCGAGTAATCCGCGAAGACCTTCAGCTTCGGGCCTTCGTTCACGTTGCCCAACCCATGCAGATGCGGATCGTCGGACGCCTTGCGGGACTGGAAATCGAAGCTGATTGCCGTGCCGAAGTGATAGTTGCTGCCCTTGAGCAGATTGACGCCGAGCACGTCGAGGCCCTGCGAGAAAATCCGGTCGTCGTACGAAATATCGAGCGACGGCAGCGGCAGCAGGCGAAGGTCGCGCGAACCGGGATACTTCGGCGAATACATCAGCCCGGGGCCGATCGAGATCTTCCACTTCGACGCGTCGCCCGGCATCGCGCCGGCGGCGGGTTCGTCCGCCAGCGCGTGCGTGAAAGCGCCGCACGCCGCGCAGAGCAGCAGGCAACGCGGTAAATCAAGCCATGTCATGAGGGCGTCCTTGCGGTCGTGCCGCAGGCGTGAGCGGGAGCGGCCGGCATGCGCGCCGGCTCACCGGTTGAGCGCGGCGATCTGCTTGAGCCGCCGCGCCAGCGCTTTCGATACCACGGGAGCGGCGCCGTCGCCCGCGCCGCTCGCCGCTGCGCTTTCGCGCAGGAAGAAGAGGATTTCTCTCGCCACGATCTCCCGCTCGTTGTCGGAGGTGATCATGTGATACGAATCGTCCAGGTAGATCGAACGCAGGAACGTCGCGCCGATCTGCGAGTCGATCAGCCGCGCGTTGAGCGGGCTGGAGGTCTCGTCGTCGATCGCGTGGATGATCAGGCAGTCGGTCTCGATCGACCGCACGAGACCCCGTACCTTCCTCGCCAGGCGGCTGGCCTCGTGCAGGGCCGGCAGCGAGATGGTGGAGGGCCCCACCTCGCTGAAATCGCTCTTCTGCATCGCGCGCGCGACCTTGGCCCGCAGCGCCTCGTTGCGCAGGCCGAACGGCGGGCCTTCCCGGTATCGCCAGCGGTGGCGCAGCGGCGTGTAGTACGCCCAGCCGAGCAGGAAGCGGTACCACGGGATCGCCCAGCCGTCGTAATCCAGCGTGATCGACAGCAGCAGCACGGCTTGCGCGGCCGGGCGTTCGTGCACGAGCGCCAGCGCCAGCGCGGCGCCGATCGACAGCCCGCACACGGAGACCCGCGCGTAGCGCTGCTGGAGCGCGTCGAATTCGCGCACCGCCGCGGCGAGCCACGCTTCCATCCTGAGTCCGCGCGAGCCGGCGCTGTAGCCGTCGAGCACCGGCGCCGTCACGCTGAAGCCTTCGCGATGCAGGGCGCGCGCCACGAAGCGCATTTCCAGCGGCGAACTCGACAGGCCGTGCAACAGCAGCACCGCGTGGTCGCCGCCTTCGTAGACGATGGGTTTCACGTCGCTCATGACGATTCCTCCACGCGGAACACGAGGAAATCGCCCGCGTGCGTCGCGAAGCGCTCGCACAGGCAGCCGACGGTGCGATAGGCGCTGCCGGTCGCGACGCGCACGCGGTGGCTGCCGGCGTGGCTCGTCGTCGACAGGCGTTTCACGTCGTCGGCATGCACGCTGTCGAAGCGGCTGCCGGGCGCGATGGCGGGAAACGCGGCCTGCCCGGGCGCGGCGCTCGCGGGTATCCGGTCGAGCGCCTTGATCAGGATGATGTCGCGCTGATAGTGCGGCAGATGGCGCAGCAGCCGGTGCGTTTCGTCGATGGCGAGATCGGCGATCGCGCGCTCGTTGTCGAGCCGCAGCAGCATCTCGTAGCGAGAGCGCGCGACCTGCGCGATGAGTTCGGCGCGGCACTGCGCGCGCCGCAGCCGCTCGATCAGACCGATCACCAGCAGGGTGACGAGCGGATACGAAATGATCAGCGCGAGATCGGATTGGTCGAGACCGTCGAACTGTCCGTAGGGCGGCACGAACAGGTAGTCCGCGATGCCCAGCCCCAGCACCATCACGGCGATGGCGGGCGCGAGCCCGAGAAAATACTCGACCAGCGCGGCGGCGATGAAGAACAGGGTCCCGGGCATGATGGGGCCGACCAGCGGATGGATGAGCGCGCGGCCGCCGCTGGCGATCGCCAGTGCCGCGCCCGCATAAAGCCAGCGCCGGGCGCCTCGCGGCGCCCATCGGCTGGCATTGTTAACTTTCATATGGCCTGCAATCTTGGAAGGCGCGAGTGGGCGTACGGTAGGCCCATGCGCGCGACGAAAGGCGCAATGTTACTCATTTTTACGTAAGGTTGGAGAGGGTGAATCGGGGGACTGAAACGCTAGCGGGTGAAAAGGGCGAGCCACGCACCGGCAGCCGGGGTCGGCCTGCCGGATCGATCGGCATCGCCGAAAGGCGATTGGAATAATTTGAGCAGTATTTTGAAAGAAAGCGATCGGCGAAATCCCTCGGTTCCCGCCGGAAAGCGGGCGCCGTGCAAGCGGCCGACGAGGCTGCCGCCGCGCGGGCCTGCCGCCGCGACTCGGCCCGCGGCGCCCGGGCGGCGATCGTGCTCGAGGCGCCGTTTCGCGCGAGTCCGGATGAGCGGCTGCACATCCGCTACCATCGGCGTGCCATGCCGGCCCGAGCCGGGCGACCCCATTCCGTCTCCCCGGGCGGGGGAACACGACGGCGCAACAGGACGACCCATCGATGCGCATCACCGATATCCGGGAACGCACCATCGCCGTTTCCCGCTACGCCGACCCGTCGATCCCGCCGGGCGGACTGACGACCAGCCTCGTCGCCGTCGTGACCGACGCCGTGCGCGCGGGGAAGCCGGTGGTCGGGCTGGGCTTCGCGTCGATCGGCCGGTTCGGCCAGGGCGGCCTGATTCGCGAACGGTTCGCCCCGCGCCTGCTGAACGCGGCGCCGGGCGCGCTCGACGACCTGCACGGCGATGGGATCGATCCGCTGCGCGCGTGGGACGTCATGATGGCCGGCGAAAAACCGGGCGGGCACGGCGAGCGGTGCGTCGCGGTCGGCGCGCTCGACATGGCGGTCTGGGATGCCGCCGCGAAGCTCGCGGCGCTGCCGCTGTACCGCCTGCTGGCCGACCGGCTCGGCCGCGAGCCGCAATCGCGCGTGCGCGTCTACGCGGGCGGCGGGTACCGCTATCCGCACGACGACATCGCACGCCTCGCGCACGAGATGCGCGCGTGCGTCGACCTCGGCTACACGCACGCGAAGATCAAGATCGGCGGCGTCGCGCCGGACCAGGATCTGCGCCGGATCGAAGCGGCGGCCGCCGTCCTGCCGGATGCATCGCGTCTCGCCGTCGATGCGATGAATCTCTACGATCCCGCGCAGGCGCTGGCGGCGGCCAACGCGTTGCGCTCGGCCGGGCTCTGGTGGTTCGAGGATGTGTGCGATCCGCTCGACTTCGCGACGCTCGCCGCCGTGGCCTCGGTCTACCCGGGGCCGCTCGCGGCCGGCGAGGCGTTGTTCTCGGCGGCGGAGGCGAAGCTGCTCGATGCGCATGGCGGCCTGCGGCGCGACCGCGACATCCTGCTGTTCGATCCGGTGCACTGCTACGGGCTGACCGGCTTTCTCAGGATCGTCGACCAGCTCGCCGCGCGCGGCTGGCCGCGCGACGCGTTCTGGCCGCATGGCGGGCACCTGTTTTGCCAGCACATCGTCGCCGCGCTCGGGCTGGGCGGCGCCGAGATCAATCCGTTCGCGTTCGGTCCGTTCAGCGGGACAGCCCGCGGCACGGAGATCGTGGACGGTCACGTGAACCTCACGCAGATCCCCGGCATCGGGTTCGAACTGCACGATCGGGCTGGGGCCGCCTTTCGCGCGCTGAGCGAGGCGGCGTGACGCCCGGGGCGCGGTTCTCGCATCGTGTCCGACGACGGTCCGGTCCGCTCACGCGGCCGGGAGCAGCGACGCGATTTCTCCGATGCTTCGGCCGACGGCCTGATGCCCCTGAGCGCGCCAGCCTTCATGGGAAGTCGTGCCGGTCACGGCGCCGATGAAGCGGATGCCGGCGGCTTGCGCCGCGAGCGCGTCGACTTCGTGGTCGCCCACGTATACCGCATGTTCGACGGGCACCGCGAGGCGGGCCAGCGCCAGTAGCAGCCCGTCCGGATGCGGCTTGTGGCGGCCGACATCCTCATGGCCGACGATCAGGTCGACCCGCTCGCGCATGCCCGCCGCGTCGAGGATCGCTTCGATCCGGTGGCGGAACTTGCTCGACACGATCGCGATTGCGACATCCATGGCGCGCAACCGGGAGAACAGCGCGGGGACGTCCTCGTACAGGCGCGTCATCGGCACCATCACCTGATCGGCGCGCGCGACGAAGCGCCGCGCGAATTCGTCGGCGCGCGCGGGGTCCGGGTCGGCGGCGAGCATCGTGAAGGTGGCGGGCAACGGCAGGCCGATGGCCGCGAAGATGCGCGCATCGCTCACGTCGCGCATGCCCATTTCCGACAGCGCATGCCGCGTGCACTCGGTCACGGCGGCGGAGGAATCCGCGAGTGTCAGGTCGAAATCGAATGCGACGGCTTTTACGGTCATGGCTGGCGGGCATGGAGTGCGTCGCGCGCGCAGCGGCGCTCGCGACTGCGATGAACGGGGGGGGGGGGCGGGCGGTCTGTTGCGTCCGGCCCGGCAGTGTATCGCGCGCGGCGCGCGAACGCAGGGACGTCGCGCACGCCGGCAGGCGACGCAACCTCGGGCTTCGACGATGTCCTCGGCGAACCGGAATGCCCGATGGCGGCGCGTGCGCGAGGCCTTGTCCGCCTCTTCGTCTGTTGCCGTGCGGCAGATTCGCCGCCTCGTCGCGCCGGACAAAACTACCGCCGGTCCGTCGCGCGTGCGTTCCGCGCGAATCCGCGTTCGGTCGTTCGCGCGGATCGTTAAGGATTCCCATTAGATGGGACGGCACTAAAAACTTTGAAACTCGCCGGCTCGCTGCTTATAGTCACTTCCCAAAACCATCGAGCTTCGTGAATCAGGCGATTTCAACGAGGAGACAACCATGGTCTGGGCGGGCAGGAAACGAGTGATGGTCGCGCTGCTGGCGGGGTGGGCGTTGAGCCTGTCCGGTTGCGGAGGGGACGCCGATTCGGCGTCGAATCCGGCGGCGAGCGTGACGAGCATGCTGAACGCGTCGAACGCGTCGGCGTCGGGGGCAAGCGCATCGGCAACCGACGCGCAGGCCGATGCCGAGGCCGCGTCAACGTCGTCGACCACGCTGCGGCAGATCGCCAGCGTCCCCCCGCCGATGGGCTGGTCGTCCTGGAACAGCCTCGAGGAAAACGTCAGTTTCGACACGATCAAGGCGGAAGCGGACGGCATGTCCGCGCTGAACGCGAAGATCTCGAGCGGCGCGAAATACCAGTACGTGAACATCGACGAAGGCTGGTGGACTTCCGGCCAGCGCGATGCGAACGGCAACTTCATCGTCGACACGACGCAATGGCCGGGCGGCATGCAGGCGATCGCGCAATACGTGCACAGCAAGGGCCTCAAGGCCGGCATCTACATCGATGCCGGCCCGCAGGGCTGCGGCACGCGCAAGGACGGCACGCACTTCGTCGGCAGCGACTTCTCGCACTACGATCACGACTTCCTGCAGTTCGCGCAGTGGGGCTTCGATTTCGTGAAAGTCGATTTCTGCGGCGGCCGGGTGGCCGGCTACGATCCGCAGCAGGCGTACACGGCGGTCTCCGCCGCGATCGACAACGCCTACGTGCAGACCGGCCAGCGCGTGACGCTCAGCATCTGCGACTGGGGCACGATCGGCAGCAACAGCACGTATCCGGACTTCAATCAGGGGCCGTGGGACTGGGGCGCCGGAGTCGGCCGGATGTGGCGCACCACCGGCGACATCTACGGCCCGAACAGCGGCGTGCCGAGCTTCGGCAGCGTGGTCGGGAATTTCAACGGCAACTACCATCCGCAAGGACAGCACACGGGCTACTACAACGATCCCGACATGATGGTGGCGGGCATGGGAATGTCGTCGGTGCACGACCAGTCGCACGTCGGCCTGTGGGCGATCGCGGGCGCGCCGCTGATTCTTGGCAACGATCTGTCGAAGCCGCTGACCGACGACGCGATCCGGCTGCTGACCAATCCGGAGGTCATCGCGATCGATCAGGATCCGCTCGGCACGCAGGGCCTGAAGGTCGCGCAATCCGGCGGGCAGCAGGTCTGGGCGAAGCTGCTGAGCGGAGCCGGGCAGCGCGCGGTGCTGCTGTTCAACAACTCGGCGGCCGACGGCCCGATGACGTTCAGCTTCGCGCAGCTCGGCCTGGTGCCGGGTGCGCGAACGGCCGTGCGGGACGTATGGGCGCGCAAGGATCTCGGCACGGCCACCGCCGCCTACACGGTGCCGAACGTGCCGGCGGGCGGCGTCGTGCTGCTCCGCCTGAGCGGGCGCGACGTCGCGCCGTCGATGTTCCTGCCGACGTCGCTCGCGGGCGGCGCGTCGTGGGCGCGGTGTCCGGAGTGCGTGGGCGGCAGGAAGGTGAAGAACCTGGGCGTGGCGAACTACGCGAACGTCGTGTCGCGGACGACCGGCGGATTCGTCGAGATCGCGTACCTCAATCGCCGCAGCGACACCCTGAAGGTGCAGCTCGTCGCGAACGGCGGCACGCCGACCACCCTCGCGTTCCCGCCGACCGGCCGAGGCGGGCGGGTCGGCACGGTGACGGTATACGTCGATCTGCAGCCGGGCAAGAACACGCTGGCGTTCTCCAGCATCGACAGCGCGGCGCCGACGCCGGAACTCAGCTCGCTCGCGGTCGTCGCGGGGCCGGTGCGGCTGCTGCCGTTCAAGGCCGCGTACGAGGCGGAAGCGCCGGGCAACACGCTGGCGGGCGGCGCGCGCGTCTCGGCCTGCTCGGGCTGCTCGGGCGGACAGGACGTCGGCTACATCGGCAACGGCGGCACGCTCACGATCAACGGCATCGCGGCGGCGGCCGACGGCGCCTATACCGTGCAGATCGGCTATGCGAACGGCGACAGCGCCGATCGCGTCGCGCAGATCAGCTTCGACGGCGCGGCCCCCGTCACGGTGTCGTTTCCGCCGACGGGCGGCTGGAGCACGACGTCGACGCTGACCGTCAGCGGCACCTTCAAGGCGGGCGGGGCGAACACGCTGATGTTCTCGAATCCGTCCGGCTGGGCGCCCGACATCGACGGTATCGGCGCGCCGGCCACGCAGTGAGCCGGGGATGCTGGCGGGCTATGCCGCCGGCGCGTCGTGCGCGGCGGCCCGATCGCAGACATCGGTCAGGCCTTGCACGACCGCCGGGATGTCATGTTCCAGCGCGGGCCCGGGCATCGGGAGGATGAGGTCCAGGTCGAGCGCCTGGATCTTGCGCGGCGCCGATCCGAGGTACGCGAGCGACGGCAGGAAATTCGATTGCCGGACCGCGGCTAGCTGCCCTTCATCAGCCGTCCCAGCCGCCGGATCGCCGTCGTCAGTTCGTCCTCGTCGAGATTGCCGTAGCCGAGCCGCAGCCCCTGCACGTCCTCGCCGTGCGCCGAGAAATACGCGCCCGCGAGCAGATGGATGCCGGCCTGCCGCGCGCGCTCGGCCAAGGCGCGAACGGGCAGATGCTCACCGAGCGTCAGCCACAGCGCCAAGCCGCCGCCCGGGAGCGTGAACGAGACGTCGTCGCCGCACGCCCGCGCGACCAGCTCGGCGCACAGATCGCGGCGGCGTTCGTAGGTTTTGAGCGCGCGGCGGATGTGCCGCTTCAGCTCGCCGCTGGCCATCAGTTCGGTCACCGCCATTTCGGTCAGCGCGTTGCCTTGCCGGTCGATCAGCATGATCTGCGCGGCGCAGCGTTCGATCACGTCCGGCGACGCGGCGACGAAGCCGAGCCGCAAACCGGGCGCGAGCACTTTCGACAGCGAGCCGATGAAGAACACCCGCTCCGGCGCGTCCATGCTCGCGAGCGGAAAGACCGGACTGTGCGCGAAGTGGAATTCCGGATCGTAATCGTCCTCGACGATCGTGAAACGGTAGCGCCGCGCGAGATCGAGCAGCTTGAGGCGCCGGTCGGCCGGCATCGTCACGGTGGTGGGGAACTGGTGATGCGGTGTCGTGAAGACCGCGCGCACCGGCTGCCTGCGGCACAGCGCTTCGAGCGACTCGGGCACGAGCCCGGACGGGTCGAGATCGACCGACGCGAGCGTCGCGCCGCAGGAGCGGAACGCCGCGCGGGCGGGCGGATAGCTCAGCGCCTCGAACGCGACCGTGTCGCCTGGCCGGGTCAGCAGCCGCGCCGCCAGAAAGATGCCCATCTGGCTGCCGCGCACGATGCAGATGTTGTCCGGGCCGACGTTGAGCGCGCGTTCGGCGCGCAGCATCGCGGCGATCGCTTCGCGCAGCTCCGGGGCGCCGCGCGGATCGGCGTAGCCGAGCGCGTTGGCCCGGGTGGACGTGACGAGCGCATGCCGGAACGCGCGGGACAGCACGTCGAACGGAATCAGCCGCGTATCCGGCACGCCGTCGGCGAAGCCGGTCTTGCGGCCGCGCCGGTCGGCCGGCGTGCCCGACCCGGCAAGGCTCCGGTACAGATCGAGACCGTCGTCGGGCAGCGCGACCGGAAACGGCTGGTCGCGCGCGCCGGCCGGCTCGGCTTCCAGCGGCGGCAGTTGCGACGACACGAAGCTGCCGCGCTTCGCCTCGGTCTCGAGCCAGCCTTGGGCGGTCAACTCGTCATAGGCGAGCACGACGGTCTTGCGGTTCACGCCGAGGTCGGCGGCCAGCACGCGCGTGCCGGGCAGCGCGGTGCCGGACGGCAGCCGCCCGCGCCGGATGTCGTCGACGATCGCCTGCACGATCTGCAGGTGAACCGGCTCGTTGTGCCGGCGCGCGGGCT
Organism: Burkholderia alba; assembly: GCF_034721475.1. Classification (NCBI taxonomy): domain Bacteria; kingdom Pseudomonadati; phylum Pseudomonadota; class Betaproteobacteria; order Burkholderiales; family Burkholderiaceae; genus Burkholderia; species Burkholderia alba. The sequence continues at coordinate 296,310 of NZ_JAWJWL010000001.1, forward strand.
TGAGCGTCAGTTTCCATGTCCGCAGCATCGGCGGTGCTCCTCTATCTGGACCAGATGAAATTCTAAATCTGGATGTTTCATGGGGTCCAGGATCTTTCTACGATGACATCCGGCGTCATGGCGCGCCGCACCGGTTCCACCCGGATCAATCATCGTATGGAGTTGCAGATGGCAGACACCCTCACAGTCTCGAAAGCCGAGCTGGTCGCGACAGCGCACCGGCAAATGACCACCGCCGTCCCCGAACTCGCGTGGAATACCCGCGAGAAACTCGCGCTGACCTGCCGGATCCTGTTCGAACAGGGTCACGATTCCGGCCTTGCCGGGCAGATCACCGCGCGTGCCGATACGCCGGAGACCTACTACACGCAGCGCTTCGGTCTCGGCTTCGACGAGATCACCGCGTCGAACCTCGTGCACGTGAACCAGGATCTGCAGCTGGTGTCCGGCGACGGCATGCCGAATCCGGCGAACCGTTTCCATACCTGGGTCTATCGCGCGCGGCCGGACGTGAACTGCATCATCCACACGCATCCGCTGCACGTCGCGGCGCTGTCGATGCTGGAGCAGCCGCTGATCGTCTCGCACATGGATCTGTGCCCGCTCTACGACGATTGCGCGTTCCTCGGGCAATGGCCGGGCGTGCCGGTCGGCAACGAGGAGGGCGAGATCATCTCCGCCGCCCTCGGCGACAAGCGCGCGATCCTGCTGTCGCATCACGGGCAGCTGGTGACCGGCCGCACGGTCGAGGAGGCCTGTTCGCTGGCGCTGCTGATCGAGCGCGCCGCGCAGATGCAGCTGCTCGCGATGGCCGCGGGCGACGTGCGGCCGATCCCCGACGCGCTCGGGCGCGACGCCCACGACTGGATTTCCACGCCGAAGCGCAATCAGGCGACCTTCGCCTATTTCGCGCGGCGCGCATTGCGCCACGCCGCGCACCGCGACTGCCTCGCGTGAGCGCTCGACCCGAACCCTTGAAGGAGAACCGCAACATGAACCTCAGCGCATTCCACGGCATCATTGCCTATCCGGTGACGCCGTTTCACCAGCACGACGGGAGCGTCGACGTGACGATGCTGAACCGGTTGATCGACCGGCTCGTCGCGGAAGGCTCGCACGGCATCGCGCCGCTCGGCAGTACCGGCGAGAGCGCCTACCTCGGCGACGAGGAGTGGGATCGGGTGGCCGAAGCGTCGATCAAGCGGGTCGCGAAGCGCCTGCCGGTGATCGTCGGCATCTCCGACCTGACGACGCGCAACGCGGTGCGCCGCGCGAAGTTCGCCGAGGCGGCCGGCGCCGACGCCGTGATGGTGCTGCCCGTGTCGTACTGGAAGCTCGGCGAGGCCGAGATCTTCCGGCATTACGCGGCGATCGCCGACGCGATTCGACTGCCGATCATGGTGTACAACAACCCGGCGACGAGTGGCATCGACATGCAGCCCGACCTGATCGTGAAGCTGGCCCGCGAGATCGACAACGTCGCGATGATCAAGGAGAGCACGGGCGACATCCAGCGGATGCACCGGATCGCGCAGTTGTCGGACGGCCGCGTGCCGTTCTTCAACGGCAGCAACACGCTGGCGCTCGAAGCGTTCGCGGCCGGCGCGGCGGGCTGGTGCACCGCGGCGCCGAATCTGGCGCCCGCGTGGCCGGCGCGGCTCTACGACGCCTGCCGGCAGGGCGACCTGGAGCGGGCGCGCACGGTGTTCTATCGCCTGCTGCCGTATCTGCAGTTCCTGATGAAGCACGGCCTGCCGACCGCCGTGAAGGCGGGGCTCGCGCTGCGCGACCTGCCGGTCGGCCTGCCGCGCCTGCCGCTCGCGCCGCTGGCCGATCCGGCCGCGCTGCGCCAGTTGCGGGATCTGCTCGACGCGCTCGATCTGGATCCGGAGGCCGCGGCATAGCGGCGCGGGCGGCGCGGGTTGTTCCGTTTTGCCAACGCCGCACCGAACCGCTAGTCTTCGGTCATTCCACACGACATGCCGGAGACCCGTCGATGCCTTTCCGCTCATTCGCCGCCGCCGCGACCGTGGCGGCCGCCGCGCTTGCCGCCTTCGCGCCGCCGCCCGCCCGGGCGGCGGACCCGGAACCGCTGAAGCTCGACGTCTACAACCCGGGCACAAAGAGCACGTTCCCGGTATCGTCGTCGATCGTCGAAGGCCGGCACGATGCGCTGCTGATCGACGCGCAGTTCCAGCGCAACGACGCCGAGGCGCTGGTCGACCGCCTGAAGGCGAGCGGCAAGACACTGACGACGATCTACATCAGCCATCACGATCCCGACTATTACTTCGGCCTCGACACGGTGCGGGCCGCGTTCCCCGACGCGAGGATCGTCGCGACGCCGCAGACGATCGCCGCGATCAACGCGAGCAAGGACGGCAAGCTCGCGTACTGGGGGCCGATTCTGAAGGACAACGCGCCGCGCGCGCTCGTCGTGCCCGAGCCGCTCGCGGGCGGCACGCTGACGCTCGAGGGCCGCACGCTGCGCATCGTCGGCCTGCGCGGCCCGACGCCGGAGCGCACGGTGCTCTGGATTCCGTCGCTGCGCGCGGTGGTGGGCGGGGTGCCGATCGCCGCGAACCTCCACGTATGGATGGCCGACACGCAGACGCCGCAGTCGCGCCGCGACTGGCTGAAGACGCTCGACCGGATCGCCGCGCTGAAGCCGCGTCTCGTCGTGCCCGGACATTTCCTGCCGAACCCCGACGGCAGCGAGCCGCATACGCTGGCCGCCGTGAAGTTCACGCGCGATTACGTGAAGGCGTTCGATCTCGAGGCGGCGCGCGCGAAGGATTCGGCGGCGCTGATCGACGCGATGCGCAAGCGCTATCCGGACCTCGGCGATGTCGAATCGCTCGAACTGAGCGCGAAGGTGGCAAAGGGCGAGATGAAATGGCCCGCCGAATGACGGCCCGCGAGGCGGCGGACGATGCGCCGCCTCGCTTCGCCTGTCAGGCGGCATACCGCCATCTGCATGCGCTGCCCGACGCCGTCGCAGCGGCGCCTTGCCGGGGAGCGGCGGGTGTCGGTGCCGACGATCCGGTATGCGTATGCGTTGCTCGAACGCGAGGGCAAGGCGGTCGCGGTGCCGAAGTCCGGCTACCGCGGCGCGGCCGCGCATGTGCCGCCGGCCCGGCGGGGCGCATCCGTCAGACGCGCATCCGCCGCAGCCGCGCGACCGTTCGCCACGCGCAGCCGGCCGTGGTGCCGGCGATGCCGGCCAGGACGACCAGCACGCCGAGCGCGAAGCCGGGCGGCATCTCGCCGGAATCCGGCGTGGCGGGCGCAGAGAACAGCATCGCTAGCGTGCCCGCGACGATCAGCGCGACGCAGGCGAGCCAGTAGAGGCGTCCGCGCGGATGCACGCAGGTCTGATACAGCGCCCAGCCCAGGCCGAACAGATAAAGCAGCGCGAGCACGCCGAGCGGGATCAGTTCGGTAGGCGTGAGCGCGGCGGCGGGAGCGAGGGCGGTGGCGGCGGACATGGAATGGCGGGTTCTCGACGGACGGGCGCGCCGACAGGATGACGCGCGAAACGACGCTATCTTAACGAATCGCCGGGTATCGGCCGCGCGGCTATCGCCCTGCCGGCGGCAGGGTTACGCGAATTACGCCGGGGCTGTCTAGAATCGACGCTTTCCGACAGACGAGGGCATCACGATGAAAACGGAGATCGACGCCGCCGCGCTGGCCGCGCGCCTGGATCGCGTATTCGATACCGCGCTGCGCGAGCGGCGCATCGTCGGCGCGGTCGCGCTGGTCGCGCGGCACGGCGACGTGCTGTACCGTCGCGCGCACGGCCAGGCCGACCGCGAGGCGCAACGTCCGATGCGGGAGGACACCCTGTTCCGGCTCGCGTCGGTGACGAAGCCGATCGTCACGGTCGCCGTCCTGCGGCTCGTCGCGCAGCGCGTGCTGACGCTCGACGACCCGGTCACGCGCTGGCTGCCCGACTTCGCGCCGAAGCTGCCGGACGGCAGCACGCCGGTGCTGACGCTGCATCAGCTGCTCACGCATACGGCGGGCCTGAACTACGGCTTCCTCGAAGAGCCCGATGCGGCGTGGCACCGCCTCGGCATCTCCGACGGCATCGACCGGGCCGACTTCGATCTCGCGGAAAACCTGCGCCGGCTCGCGCGCGCGCCGCTGTCGTTCGAGCCGGGCAGCGCATGGCGCTATTCGCTCGCGCTGGACGTGCTCGGCGCGGTGCTGGAGCGCGCGAGCGGCGTCGCGCTGCCGCAGGCGATCGCGCGGCTCGTCGGCGAACCGCTCGGCTTGCGCGACAGCGGCTTCGTCTCGCGCGACGAGGCGCGCTTTGCCGCCGCCTATGCGGAGGCTCGCCCGGAGCCGGTGCGGATGACCGACGGCATCGATGTGCCGTTGCCCGAGGGGCACGGCGTCGCGGTGCGTTTCGCGCCGTCGCGGGTGTTCGATGCGGCGGCGTTCCCGTCCGGCGGCGCGGGCATGTACGGCAGCGCGGACGACGTGCTGCGCGTGCTCGAGGCGATCCGCACGGGCGGCGGCGGGTTCCTGCCGGCCGAGCTGGTCGCCGCGATGCGCACCGATCATGCGCCGGGCGCCGAGACGCGCGGCCCCGGCTGGGGTTTCGGTTATGGCGGCGCGGTGCTGTCCGATCCGGTGGCGGGGGCTTCCCCGCAAAGCGCGGGTACGCTGCAGTGGGGCGGCGTCTATGGACACAGCTGGTTCATCGACGCCGTGCGCGGCGTCACCGTGCTGCTGCTGACCAATACCGCGTACGAAGGGATGTCGGGGCCGCTGACGGTCGAGCTGCGCGACGCGGTGTACCAGGACTGACGCGCGCCCCGCGGTCCGCCGGGCGCGCGCAGCCGTTGCGGATCAGGCCGGGCCGTCGGTGCCGGCGTGCCCCGGCGCACGGTTGAGCAGGTGGGTGCGCCGGTCGCCGGCGAGCGACACGTAGCGCTCGTACTGCCGCAGCACGTCGGCGATCACTTCGTCGCCGCGCAGGTACTCGATGTCGTAGCCGAGCCGTCCGTCCTCGAAGAACGTGACGATCTCGTACACGTGCGCGCGCTGCGGTTCCGGCTCGGCCGCCTCGCGCAGCAGAAATGCGGGAGCGGATTTGCGCGACACCCGCGCGCCGTAGACGAAGTCGCGCTGGTCCGGCGTCGGCACCGTGAGGCGCACCGTGTCGTCGTCGTCGCGCTGCACGTGCGCGTCGACGCCGCCCGCGCGCAGCTCGTCCGCGACCTTGCGCAGGGCGGGCAGCACCGTTTCGGCGACGAACTGCCGGGCTTCGGCGGCGGTGGTCTGCCGCAGGATGTGCGACAGCCGGTGCCGCCAATGCTGGCCGGTCCAGAAGTTCGTCGCGGGCGCCATGTCCTGCGAGTAGTGCGCGTGATCCGCCGTCAGTCCGCGCCATAGCCCGTAGCACAGCGCGAGCATGATCAGCGCGACCGGCAGCGCGGCGATCAGCGTCATCGCCTGCAGCGCCTTCAAGCCGCCCGCGACCAGCAGCACCGCCGCCGTCACGCCGAGCAGCGCCGCCCAGAACAGCCGCTGCCACACCGGCGAATGCGCGGCGCCGCGCGTCGCGATCGCATCGATCACGAACGCGCCGGAATCGGCCGAGGTCACGAAGAACACCGCGATCAGCAGGATCGCGACGATCGACAGCAGTTGCGACAGCGGCAGGTAATCGAAGAAGCGGAACAGCAGCGCGTCGACCTGGGTCGCGGTCTGCGCGAGCGCGCCGCCCGCGACATGGGTATCGAGCCAGATCGCGCTGTTGCCGAATACCGTCATCCAGACCAGGTTGAACGCGGTCGGCACGAGCAGCACGCCGATCACGAACTGGCGGATCGTCCGGCCCCGCGAGATGCGCGCGATGAACATCCCGACGAACGGCGACCACGATACCCACCACGCCCAGTAGAGGATCGTCCAGCCGCCGAACCAGCCCGCCTCGCGCGGCGGCGCGTAGGAGTAGGTGCGGAACGACAGTTCGACGAGGTTCGACAGGTACTGGCCGACGTTGTCGGAGAACGCGGCCAGCAGGAACGAGGTCGGCCCGGTCACGACGACGAAGGCGAGCAGCAGGAACGCGATCAGCAGATTGAGTTCGGACAGCCGCCGGACCCCCTTGTCGAGCCCGCTCGCGGCGGACAGGCCGGCGAGCAGCACGACCAGCGCGATCAGGCCGATGCGGAACGTATTGCCCGCCGTGTCCCAGCCGGCCACCGTATGCAGCCCCGCGCTGATCTGCAGCACGCCGTAGCCGAGCGTCGCCGCGATCCCCGCCACCGTGCCGACCAGCGCGAACGCGTCGACCGCATGGCCGATCCAGCCGTTCACGCGTTCGCGCAGCACGGGATACAGGCCCGAGCGCAGCGTGAGCGGCAGGTTGTAGCGAAACCCGAAGTAGGCGAGCACGAGGCCCATCACGCCGTAGACCGCCCACGCGTGGAAGCCCCAGTGGAAGAAGGTCATCAGCATCGCCTCGCGCGCCGCCTCGGGCGTGCCGCCCGCGACGGTCGGCGGCTTCAGGTAGTGCTGCATCGGTTCGCCGACGCCGAAGTACATGAGGCCGATCCCCATGCCGGCCGCGAACAGCATCGCGGTCCAGGACACGAAGCTGAATTCGGGCTCGGCATCGTCGGGGCCGAGCTTGATGTTGCCGTACTTGCTGCCGGCGATCAGCACGAGGAAGACCAGGAAGGTCGTGACCGCGAGCACGTAGAACCAGTCGAAGCGGCTGATGATCCATTGCTGGCCGGCGCCGAACAGCGCGCCGGCCTCGTCGGGCCGCAGCGCGCACACGACGAGCAGCGCGCCGATCACGAGCAGCGACGGCACGACGACGGCCGGCTTGAAGGTCGTGCGGGGTGTGGGTCGGTCTTGGGACATGGTGTTGGCATCCAGGAAAGGGCATCACGAGGTGAGAAGCCGCTCGGCCGGCGGAGCGCCGGCAAGCCCAGATGCGGCGGGCTCGTGTGATGTTACCCGGTGGAAGGACTGCAAGAGCGGGCGATGCAGATGTCTGGCTGACGAATTGTAAGCTATGCTGGCGAGCGGCCCGGAAAACGGCGCGGACGAGGCCCGGCCGCCGGATGGGGCCGATCGCCGGCCTTCGGAGCGAACGTGGATGAAAATTTATTTTTTTCCATCGAGTAAATTGTGTAAATTTACTTTCATTACGATTTCGCGCCGCCCGCTCACGCCGCATGTCCCGCTCACACCCAACCGCTCCGATCGACGCCGAACCCGCAATCGCCGTGCGCATCGAGACCGCCATGCCGTCGCTCACGCCGATTCACCGGCGCATGGGCGAGTACGTGCTGGCCAATCCGTTCCGCGCGGCGACGATGCACATCGACGAATTGGCGAACGCGGTAGGCGCGTCGGTCGCGACCGCGAACCGGTTCGCGCGGGCGCTCGGCTTCGACGGCTATCCGGCGCTGCGCGCGGCGCTCGTGCGCGGTTTCGAAGCGACCCTCGCGCCGGTCGAGCGGCTGCGCTCGGCGCAGGAGCAGGACACCGCGCTGCGCGGCGGCGAACTGATCGACGCGGCCTTCGGGCAGGCGGTCGCGAACCTCGAAGGCACGCGCGCGCGGATCGACCGCGCGAACGTCGAGGCGGCCGTCGACGCGATTCTCGGCGCGCGCCGGATCTTCATCCTCGGCACGGGCGCGAGCGGGTTCCTCGCCGGCCTGATGGAGCACGGGCTGTCGGTCTGCCATGACCACGTGCAGTCGCTCGCGCTGCTCGGCGGCCCGACGCACGCGGCGCGGCGCCTGTTCAACGCGGGGCCGGGCGATCTCGTGATCGCGATCGCGTTCCCGCGCTACGTGCAGGACACGATCGAACTGGCGCGGCGGGCCGCCGAACGCGGCGCGGCCGTGCTCGCGCTCACCGACGGCCCGGCGTCGCCGCTCGTGCCGGTCGCGTCGCTGAAGCTGTACGTGACGGCGGAGCGGCGGCTTGCCGCCACCTCCGAAGCCGCCGTGCTGGCGATGATCGAAGCGCTGATCGACGCGGTCGCGCATCGCGCGCAGCGTTCCGCGAAAGCCGCCGCGGAGATGACCGAATTCGTGCTGCCGTGGCTCACCCGGCCGCAGGCGGCGCCCGCACCCTTGCCCCGCAGTTCTCCCCGTTCGAAGAAATCATGAGCACGACCGCCGTTGTTGCGATTCACGGTGGCGCAGGCACGATCCTGCGCCAGGCGATGAATACCGAAACCGAGGCGCAATACCGCGCCGAACTGAACGCGATCCTCGCCGCCGCGCAGCAGGTGCTGGCCGACGGCGGCAGCGCGCTCGACGCGGTGAGCGTCGCCGTGCGGATGCTGGAGGATTGCCCGCTGTTCAATGCCGGCCGGGGCGCGGTGTACACCGCCGAAGGCCGGCACGAACTGGACGCCGCGATCATGGACGGCGCGACGCTCGACGCGGGCGCGGTGTGCTGCGTGACGCGGCTGCGCAATCCCGTGCTCGCCGCGCGGCGCGTGCTGGAGGCGAGCGAGCACGTGATGTTCGCGGGCCCGGGCGCCGAGGCGTTTGCCGTCGCGCAGGGGCTGGAACTGGTGGAGCCCGGCTACTTCGCGACCGAATTCCGGCACGCGCAATGGCTGAAGGCGCGCGAGGCGAACGGCACGCCGCTCGATCACGACGCGGGCGCGTCGTTCGCGTTCGGGCAGGCGCCGCGCGCGCCCGAGCCGCTCGATCCGGACCGCAAGCTCGGCACGGTCGGCGCGGTCGCGCTCGATTGCCGCGGCCATCTCGCGGCCGCGACGTCGACGGGCGGCATCACGAACAAGCAGCCCGGGCGGGTCGGCGACACGCCGCTCATCGGCGCCGGCTGCTACGCGAACGACGCGACCTGCGCGGTGTCGTCCACCGGCACGGGCGAGATGTTCATCCGCCTGGCGACCGCGTACGACGTGGCCGCGCAGATGGAATACCGGGGCGCATCGCTGCGCGACGCGGCGCACGACGTCGTGATGAACAAGCTGCCGCGCATCGCGGGACGCGGCGGGATCATCGCGGTCGATGCGCAGGGCCATGTCGCGATGCCGTTCAACACCGAAGGCATGTATCGCGGCTATGCCCGCGTGGGCGAAGCGCCGGTGACGGCGATCTACCGGGAAGAGACGGCGTAAGCCGCGGCCGCCCGGCCGACGGGCGGCGCCGCCGAACAGGAGACCTCGATGAATGCAAACAGATCCGCCACCGACCTGAGCCTGCCCGACGCGCGCGTCGTCGCGGTCGACGACCTGTCCGTCCGGTTCCGCCGCGACGGCGGCACGTTCGACGCGGTGCGCCATCTGTCGTTCCACGTCGATCGCGGCGAGACGCTCGCGATCGTCGGCGAGTCGGGCTCGGGCAAATCGGTGACATCGCTCGCGCTGATGCGCCTCGTCGAACACGGCGGCGGCGCGCTCGCCAGCGGCACGATGACGTTCCGCCGGCGCGGCGGCGCGCTGCTGGATCTCGCGAAGGCGTCGTCGGCCACGATGCGCACCGTGCGCGGCGCGGACATCGCGATGATCTTCCAGGAGCCGATGACGTCGCTGAACCCCGTGTTCACGGTCGGCGACCAGATCAGCGAGGCGATCGCGCTGCACCAGAACAAGCGCGCGGCCGACGCGCGCGCGGAGACCCTGCGCCTGCTCGACCTCGTTCGCATCCCGGAGGCGCGCCGCGTGTTCGACCGCTATCCGCATCAGCTGTCGGGCGGGATGCGCCAGCGCGTGATGATCGCGATGGCGCTGTCGTGCCGGCCGGCGCTGCTGATCGCCGACGAGCCGACCACCGCGCTCGACGTGACGATCCAGGCGCAGATCCTGCAGCTGATTCGCGGGTTGCAGGACGAAATGAACATGGGCGTGATCTTCATCACGCACGACATGGGCGTGGTCGCCGAAGTCGCGGACCGCGTGCTCGTGATGTATCGCGGCGAAAAGGTCGAGGAGGGCGCGTCCGACGCGCTGTTCGCCGCGCCCGCGCACAGCTACACGAAAGCGCTGCTGGCCGCGGTACCGCGCCTCGGCTCGATGCAGGGCACCGAACTGCCCGCGAAGTTCGCGCTGCTGAAGGTCGATGCGGCCGATCCGGCCGCCGCACCCGGCGCGCCCGCCGCCCAGCCGGCCGTCGATCGGGCCGCGCCGCCGATCCTGCGGGTGCGCGATCTGGTCACGCGCTTTCCGGTGAAAAGCGGCGCGTTCGGCCGCGTGTCGCAATACGTGCATGCGGTCGAGCGCGTGAGCTTCGAGCTGCGCGCGGGCGAGACGCTCGCGCTCGTCGGGGAGTCGGGCTGCGGCAAGTCGACGACCGGGCGCTCGCTGCTGCGGCTCGTCGACAGTCAGAGCGGCTCGATCGAATTCGACGGCCGCGAGATCAGCGCGTTGAAGGGCGCGGATCTGCAGGCGCTGCGTCGCAATATCCAGTTCATCTTCCAGGATCCGTTCGCGTCGCTGAACCCCCGGCTGACGGTGGGCTTCTCGATCATGGAGCCGCTGCTGGTGCACGGCGCGGCGAGCGGCAAGGCGGCGCAGGAGCGGGTCGACTGGCTGCTCGACAAGGTCGGGCTGCCCGCCGACGCCGCGCGCCGCTATCCGCACGAATTCTCCGGCGGACAGCGCCAGCGGATCGCGATCGCGCGGGCGCTCGCGCTGAACCCGAAGGTCGTGATCGCCGACGAGTCGGTGTCGGCGCTCGACGTGTCGGTGCAGGCGCAGATCGTCAACCTGATGCTCGACCTGCAGCGCGAACTGGGCGTCGCCTATCTGTTCATCTCGCACGACATGGCGGTGGTCGAGCGGATCAGCCACCGGGTCGCGGTGATGTACCTCGGCCAGATCGTCGAGATCGGCCCGCGCCGCGCCGTGTTCGAGGCCCCGCGCCATCCGTACACGAAGAAGCTGATGAGCGCGGTGCCGGTGGCCGATCCCGCGCGCCGCCACGCGCCGCGCCTGCTGGCCGTCGACGAGATCCCCAGCCCGATTCGCGCGGCCGGCGACGAGCCGCGCGTCGAGCCGCTCGTCGCGGTCGGGCCGGATCACTACGTGGCCGAACACCGGATCGGCGGCGCGTACTGAGCGCCGCCGCTTCGCCCGGATATTCCCGTCGACGCGGGCGCTGTTCACAACAACAAGACGAAGTTGCACTTTCCGAGCAAACACGATTCAGATCCATCCAAAGGAGCCTCTCAGATGACCACGCCGTATTCGTTTCCGTCGTTCCGCCTGCGCGCGCTGCTCGCCGCCGGCGCGGGCGCGTTCGCCCTGCTGTCCGCGCTGCCGGCCCACGCGCAGCAAACGGCGGTGATGGCCGTCGACTCGACCTTCACGACGCTCGATCCGTACGATTCGAACGACACGCTGTCGCAGGCGGTGTCGAAGTCGTTCTATCAGGGCCTGTTCGGCTTCGACAAGGACATGAAGATCGTCAACGTGCTCGCGACGAGCTACGAGGCGAGCCCGGACGCGAAGGTCTACACCTTCAAGCTGCGCCAGGGCGTGAAATTCCAGGACGGCACCGATTTCAACGCGGCGGCCGTGAAGGCGGTGTTCGACCGGGTGACGGATCCGGCCAACAAGCTGAAGCGCTACAACATGTTCCGTCGGATCGACAAGACGGAAGTCGTCGATCCGTACACGGTGAAGGTCACGCTGAAGGAGCCGTTCTCCGCGTTCATCAACGTGCTCGCGCACCCGTCGGCCGTGATGATCTCGCCGACCGCGCTGAAGAAGTGGGGCCGCGACATCGCGCTGCATCCGGTCGGCACCGGCCCGTTCGTGCTGGCCGAGTGGAAGCAGACCGACGACCTGAAGGTGAAGAAGTTCGCGGGCTACTGGAAGAAAGGCTATCCGAAGGTCGACGGGATCGACTGGAAGCCGGTGGTCGACAACAACACGCGCGCCGCGCTGATGAAGACGGGCGAGGCCGATTTCGCGTTCCGCCTGCCGTTCGAGCAGATCGGCGACCTGAAGACCAACCCGAAGGTCGACGTGATCGAGCGGTCGTCGATCGTGCAGCGCTACATCAGCCTCAACGTGCTGCAGAAGCCGTTCGACAATCCCAAGGTGCGCGAGGCGCTGAACTACGCGGTGAACAAGGACGCGCTCGCGAAGGTCGCGTTCGCCGGTTACGCGACGGCGTCGACGGGCATCGTCCCGCAGGGCGTCGACTACGCGGTGAAGCTCGGCCCGTGGCCGTACGACCCGGCGAAGGCGCGCGCGCTGCTGAAGGAGGCCGGCTATCCGAACGGCTTCGAGACGACGCTCTGGTCGGGCTACAACAACTCCACGTCGCAGAAGGCGATCCAGTTCGTCCAGCAGCAGCTCGCGCAGGTCGGCGTGAAGGCGCAGGTGCAGGCGCTGGAAGCGGGCGAGCGGGTCGCGAAGGTCGAGAGCGCGCCGGAGCCGGCGAAGGCGCCGGTGCGGATGTACTACATCGGCTGGTCCGCGTCGACCGGCGAGTCCGACTGGGCGATCAGCCCGCTGCTCGCGTCGGCGTCGTTCCCGCCGAAGCTCGTGAACACCGCGTACTACAAGAACGACGCGGTCGACAACGATCTGTCGCAGGCGCTGCAGACCACCGACCGCGCGAAGAAGGCCGAGCTGTACACCGATGCGCAGAAGCGCATCTGGGCCGACGCGCCGTGGATCTCGCTGGTGCAGGAGAAGATCGTCTACGCGCGCAGCAAGCGCCTGCAGGGCGCGTATGTGCTGCCGGACGGCTCGTTCAATTTCGACGAGATCTCGATCAAGTAACAACGGCTCGCGCCGTCGATGCGCGCGGGCGGCCGGGGACGGCCGTCCGCGCGGAACCAGGTTTAGCCTATGCTGAATTTTCTCGTCAAACGCCTGTTCGGGCTGCTGCCGACGCTGCTGATCGTCGCGGTGCTGGTGTTCCTGTTCGTGCATCTGCTGCCGGGCGACCCCGCGCGCCTCGCGGCCGGGCCGGAAGCGGACGATGCAACGGTCGCGCTGGTGCGCGCCGATCTCGGCCTCGACCAGCCGCTGCCCACCCAGTTCGTGAATTTCTTCGCGCGCATCGCGCAGGGCGACTTCGGGCTGTCGACCCGCAGCAAGCGGCCGGTGACGACCGAGATCGGCGAGCGCTTCATGCCGACCATGCTGCTGACGCTCGTCAGCATGGCGTGGGCGACGCTGTTCGGCATGGCGATCGGCATCGTGTCGGCGGTATGGCGCAACCGCTGGCCGGACCGTCTCGGCATGACGCTCGCGGTGTCCGGCATCTCGTTCCCGGCGTTCGCGCTCGGCATGGTGCTGATGGAAATCTTCTCGGTGAAGCTCGGCTGGCTGCCCGTCGTGCCGGACGGCACGTGGCGCAGCTACGTGCTGCCGTCGCTCACGCTCGGCGCGGCCGTCGCGGCGGTGATGGCGCGCTTCACGCGCGCGTCGTTCGTCGAGGTGCTGAACGAGGATTTCGTGCGCACCGCGCGGGCGAAGGGCGTGCGCGAGCCGGTCGTCGTGCTCCGGCACTGCCTGCGCAACGCGATGATTCCGGTCGTCACGATGATGGGGCTGCAGTTCGGCTTCCTGCTCGGCGGCTCGATCGTGGTCGAGGCCGTGTTCAACTGGCCGGGGCTCGGCCGGCTGCTCGTCGACGCTGTCACGATGCGCGACTACCCGGTGATCCAGGCGATCGTGCTGCTGTTCTCGCTCGAATTCATCCTGATCAACCTGACCGTCGACGTGCTGTACGCGGTCATCAATCCGACGATCCGTTTCAAGTGAGGCGCGCATGACCGCGACTGTCCAACCCACGCAGGCCAACGCCACCGCGAGCGCGATCCGCACGCCGTGGAGCGAGTTCTGGCGCAAATTCAGGAAGCAGCACGTCGCGCTCGCGGCGGGCGTGTTCGTGCTGCTGCTCGTCGTCGTCGCGATCGTCGGGCCGCATCTGGTCCCGTACGACCCGGAGAATTTCTTCGACTACGACGCGCTCAATGCGGCGCCGTCGGCCGCGCACTGGTTCGGCGTCGATTCGCTCGGCCGCGACATCTTCAGCCGGATCGTCGCGGGCACCCGCATCTCGCTGGCCGCCGGCTTCTTCTCGGTCGCGCTGGGCGCGGTGATCGGCACGTTCTTCGGGCTGCTCGCCGGCTACTACGAAGGCTGGTGGGACCGCGTCACGATGCGCGTCGCCGACGTGCTGTTCGCGTTTCCTGGCATCCTGCTCGCGATCGGCGTGGTCGCGATCCTCGGCAACGGGATGGTGAACGTGATCTGCGCGGTCGCGATCTTCAGCATCCCGGCGTTCGCGCGGCTCGTGCGCGGCAACACGCTGATGCTCAAGCACCTGACCTATGTCGAGGCCGCGCGCAGCATCGGCGCGTCCGACTGGACCATCATCATGCGGCACATCCTGCCGGGCACGGTGTCGTCGGTGGTCGTGTACTTCACGATGCGCATCGGCACCTCGATCATCACCGCGGCGAGCCTGTCGTTCCTCGGGCTCGGCGCGCAGCCGCCGACCCCGGAGTGGGGCGCGATGCTCAACGAGGCGCGCGCCGACATGGTGACGGCGCCGCACATCGCGATCTTCCCGAGCCTCGCGATCTTCCTGACCGTGCTCGCGTTCAATCTGCTCGGCGACGGGCTGCGCGACGCGCTCGATCCGAAGCTGGAGCGGCGCTGATGCGCGGCGCTTCGGACGGCGCGCCGCGCGTCGGCGCATTGCCCGCCGGACCGCTCGCGAGCATCGCGGACGTCGCGGGCGTGACGGTCGGACACGCGACGCTCGAGGCGGGCGCCCTGCAGACCGGCGTGACGGTGGTGCGGCCCCATCCGGGCGACGTGTATCGCGACAAGGTGCCGGCCGCCGCGGCAGTCATCAACGGCTTCGGCAAGAGCATCGGGCTCGTGCAGGTCGATGAACTGGGCGTGTTCGAGACGCCGATCGCGCTGACCAACACGTTCGGCGTCGGCGCGCTCGCCGACGCGCAGATCCGCGCGGCGTTCGCCGCGAACCCGGAGATCGGCCGCGCGTGGCCGACCGTGAACCCGCTGGTGTTCGAGTGCAACGACGGCTACCTGAACGACATCCAGGCGCTCGCCGTCACGCCGGCGCACTACGCGCAGGCGTTCGCCGCCGCGCAGCCCGTGTTTGCGCGCGGCGCGGTCGGGGCGGGGCGGGGGATGTCGGCGTTCGACCTGAAAGGCGGCATCGGCACGGCGTCGCGCGTCGTGCAGGCCGGGGGATTATCGTGCACGGTCGGCGCGCTGGTGCTCGCGAATTTCGGCCGGCTGCCGATGCTGACGCTCGCTGGCGTGCCGCTCGGCCGACTGCTGGCGGAGCGGCGCCGCCGCGCGGAGCAGACGCCCGATACGCAGGCGGGCGGCCCCGAACAGGGTTCGATCATCATGCTGGTGGCGACCGATGCACCGCTGTCGTCGCGCCAACTGAAGCGGGTCGCGCTGCGGGCGGCGGCGGGGCTGGCGCGCACCGGCTCCGTTTACGGACACGGCAGCGGCGACCTCGCGCTGGCATTTTCGAGCGCGTACACGGTGCCGCACGACGCGCAGCGCATCGCGCTGCCCGCGCTGCTCGCGGACGCGACGCTCGATCCGCTGTTCGCCGCGGCGGCCGAAAGCGTCGAGCAGGCGATCGTCGACGCGCTGTGGCAGGCCGTGGCCGTCACGGGGCGCGACGGCCACACGCGGCGCGCGTTGCGCGACGTCGCGCCCGATCTCGATCAATTATTGCGCGCGGCGCGCGCGGAGGCCTGATGAAAATCCTGATCTCGACCGACATCGAAGGCGTCGCGGGTGTTTTCCACACCGAGCAGACCCGTGCCGGCAATCCCGAATACGAACGCGCCCGCCGCTGGATGACGGCGGAGGCGAATGCGGCCGTCGAAGGGGCGTTCGCGGGCGGCGCGAGCGAGGTCTGGGTCAACGATTCGCATGGCGGCTTTCGCAATCTGCTGCCGGACGGCCTCGACAGCCGCACGCGCGTGGTGCTCGGCAAACCACGTCCGCTCGGCATGATGGCGGGGCTCGAGGCGGCGCCCGATCTCGTCTTCATGATCGGCTATCACGCGAAGTCGCAGACGCAGGGCGTGCTGGCGCACACGATCAACAGCTTCGCGTTCGCGCGCGTCGTGCTGAACGGAACGGAGCTTGGAGAGGCCGGGATCTACGGCGCGCTGGCGCGGGAATACGGCGCGCACGTCGCGCTGCTGTCGGGCGACGACGTATTCGCCGCCGAAACGCGGCCGCTCTTCCCGGAGGCGCGCTTCGTGACCGTGAAGCAGGCGGCGGGATTCGCGAGCGGCGCATCGATGACGCCGTCCGCCGCGTGCGCGGCGATCAGCCTGGCCGCGCGGGAAACCGTCGTGCGCGCGCGCGAGGCCGGACAGCGGGGCGAACCCCGCCGCCCGGCGGCCGCGACCTGCGAGCTGCGCACGCAAAGCACCGCGGCGGCCGACCTGTTCTGCCAGTGGCCGACGCTCGAACGCGTGGATGCCGTCACGCTCCGTTTCTCCGCCCCGTCGGTCGAGCATGCGGTACGGATGCTCAACAGCCTGTCAGCGATGTCGTTCATGCTGCGTTGATCCCGATAGCGGACGGGCGTGCCGAGGGCGGGCGGTTCCCGCTCACCCTCCTGTGCGCAGAGGCGGCGCGCGATGCCGCGCGTGCGGACATATTGACAGCCATGCGTAGCCGTGTTTTGATTGCGTCTATGTACGCCGCCCGGACCTCCCTATCGCTACGACTACTAGCCCCGCTATTCGGGCTAGGTCTGCGGCTGCGCGCTTCCAATCTGCTTCTATCCTAAAGCGCCTTCCTCCCCTGCATCACTGACCTGGCCCGGTTTTCGACCGGTGCTCGTGTTCGCCTTCAGTCCCGTCCCGGCCGATTCTCCGCCAGAACCGTATCCCAGCCGTACCCGCTGCACCTGTTTGTCGTTGCGACCGATGCCGCTTTTGTCCGGCGGTTTGCCGCGATGTCTTTTCGAACCCAGAATCCGACCGAGGACCGATCATGCTGAAGAACCCCGCTACCAAATACCGACCGTTTACGCCGATCAATCTGCCGGATCGCCAGTGGCCGACGCGCACGATCGCGCGCGCGCCGATCTGGATGAGCACCGACCTGCGCGACGGCAACCAGGCGCTGTTCGAGCCGATGGACGCCGCGCGCAAGATGCGGATGTTCAAGACCCTCGTCGCGATCGGTTTCAAGGAGATCGAAGTGGCGTTTCCGTCGGCGTCCGAGACCGATTTCAATTTCGTTCGCGAGCTGATCGAGGGCGGCCACATCCCCGACGACGTGACGATCGAGGTGCTGACGCAGGCGCGCGACGACCTGATCGAGCGTACCTTTGAATCGCTGCGCGGCGCACCGCGCGCGATTGTTCACCTTTACAACGCGACGGCGCCGGAATTCCGCCGCATCGTGTTCGGTCTCGACCGCGACGGCGTGAAGCAACTGACGGTACGGGCGGCGCGCACGATCAAGCGGCTCGCCGATGCCGCGACCGGCACCCGCTTCACGCTGCAGTACAGCCCGGAAACGTTTACGGCGACCGAACTCGATTTCGCCAAGGAAGTCTGCGACGCGGTGTTCGACGTCTGGCAGCCGACGCCCGAGCACAAGGCGATCGTGAACCTGCCGGCCACGGTCGAAATCGGCACGCCGAATTTCTACGCGGACCAGATCGAATGGATGCACCGCCATCTGGCGCGCCGCGATTCGCTGATCCTGTCGGTCCATCCGCACAACGACCGCGGCACCGCGGTGGCCGCGGCCGAGCTGGCCGTGATGGCGGGCGCGGACCGCATCGAGGGCTGCCTGTTCGGCAACGGCGAGCGCACCGGCAACGTCGATCTCGTCACGCTCGCGTTGAACCTGTACACGCAGGGCGTCGATCCGGGCCTCGACTTCTCGGGGATCAACGATGTCGCGCGCACGGCCGAGGAGTGCACGCAGCTGCCGGTGCATCCGCGCCATCCGTATGTCGGCGATCTCGTTTTCACCGCGTTCTCCGGCTCGCACCAGGATGCGATCAAGAAGGGCCTCGCGGTACAACAGCCGGATACGGTCTGGGAAGTGCCCTATCTGCCGATCGATCCGAGCGATCTCGGCCGCACCTACGATTCGATCATTCGCGTCAACAGCCAGTCGGGCAAGGGCGGCATCACCTACCTGCTCGAACAGGGCTACGGCGTGGTGCTGCCGCGCCGCCTGCAGGTCGATTTCAGCACGGCCGTGCAGCGCCTGACCGACGAAAGCGGCCACGAAGTCAGCGCCGCGCAGATCTGGACGCTGTTCCAGCAGGAATATGTCGCGAGCGATACGCCGCTGCGCTACGTCGGCCACGAATTGAGCGAGCGCGACGGGCGCGAGTTCATCGCGCTGACGGCCGATGTGCACGGCGAACGGCGCGTGTTGCGCGGCGAAGGCAACGGCCCGCTCGACGCGCTGATGAACGCGCTGCGCACGCCGCTGCGGATCCAGCACTACGAGGAGCGCGCGCTGTCGCAAGGCGCGGATGCGAAGGCGGTCGCGATCGCCGAGCTTTCGGGCGCACAGGTGCGCGGCAGCGCGTTCGGCGTCGGCATCGACGCGAACCTGACGACCGCGTCGATTCGCGCGGTGATCAGCGGGGTCAACCGTGCCTATGCGCGTGCCGACGCCGACGCCCAGCGCGGCTTCTTCGTGACCGGCCCGGTCGAGGTCGTCGCGGTCGCGTAACCGCAGTCAAAGGGAAGTAAGGCGGGAAGCAGGGCGCGGGGAGAACGGCATGCCCCGCGCCACGCGGTTCGGCATGGCGCCGGACCGCGGCCGCCCACCCTGGCCGCCGTCACGGCCGCCGCGGTCATCGCGTTTCTCCTCCACGCGCCCGTCCGGCGGCGCTTTTCTGATTTACATCAACAAACCCAGCATCGCGGCCTTCGTCGCGGCGTGCGTCTTGTTCATCGCATTGAGCTTCAGCATCGCGTTCTGCAGGTGGAACTTCACGGTGCGCTCCGCAATGCCGAAAATCCGTCCGATTTCATAAGCGGTCTTGCCGTTCGCGGTCCAGGTCAGCACCTCCCGTTCGCGCAGCGTCAGGTCGCCGCCGCCCGCCGATGCCGGCGCGCCGGCGAAGCGCGGCATCAGGTAGCCGTGCGCGGCTTGCGCGAGGCTCGCGCAGGGCGCACGCAGCGCGTCGATTTCGTCCTCGTCGAGCGGTGTCGTGTCACGCACCAGCGTCAGGATGCCCAGGTTGCCGAACCGGTCGTAGCCCGCCTGCGACCAGCCGTAGCGCAGCCCGTAGCTGGCCGCGTCGCGCCAGAAGATCGCGTCGCCGGTTTCGGCGAACGCGTTCCAGACGATCGGCCGGGGATCGTCCGCCGCGCGCCGCAGGATGGGATCGATGCCGGCATAGCCGAGCTGCGTGTAGCGGGTCTGCCATTCCTCCGGCAGGTTGCCGATGAAGTGCACGTCGGGGCGCGTGAGCGGCATCGTGCGGCGCAGCCCGTACGTGCAGTACCGGAAGCCGAGCCCCGCGGCGGCGGCGGCCAGCGGGGCGAATGCCGCATCCGCCGTGTGTGTGCGTTGCAAATGGTTGAAGCATTCGTTCAGTGTCGTCAGGTTCATTTGTTTTTCCTCGTATGGCCACGGCGCCGGTCCGTCTTGCGGCCGGCGCTCATCCTGTTCTAAAGGACAGTTTTGATGCGGGTGCGATGCCTGTTTAATGACGCTTATCGTTTCATGTCCTGCCACCGTTCGAGTTGCTGGAGAGCCTCCATGCCGGTTCTGTCGCTTGCTTCCGTCCGGATTCCCGCTGCGCGCGTGGCGGAACGTCCGCCCCCCGTCGTCGGGCGTCCGTAGCCGCTTTCCCGCGCGCAGTCGTCGTCGCGCCCCGATTTTCCGATTTCCCGATTTCACATCAGGAAGGTCCCCATGCAGAGCGTTATCGACGTGTCATCCCCGCCGTCCGCCGCGGCCCGCGCTTTCTCGGCAGGCGGTATCCGCCCGGCACCGGCGCCGCGCCCACCGGCCGCCCGTGTCGCGTGCCAGCTTCCGCACGAATACGCGCCGCACGCGCATCTGCACGGCCAACTGCTGTTCACGACGCGCGGCGTGCTCGTGCTCGACGTCGAGGGCAAGCGCTGGATCGCGCCGCCGCTGCGCGCGCTCTGGATTCCGCCGCGCGTTGTCCATGCGATGCGCCTGCCGGACGACGTACAGCTGTGCTCGTTCTATTGCGGGCCGGCACTGTGTGCGCGCATGCCGTCGACGCTCTGCGCGATGGCGGTGTCGCCGTTGCTGCGCGAGCTGACTGCCCGCGTGACGAACCTGCTCGACTATAGCTGCGACGACGGCGACGCGCTTGCGCAGTTGATCGCCGACGAACTGCGCGTCCAGGCGCAGATGCCGCTGGCGTTGCCGATGCCGGTCGACCGCCGCTTGCGCAAGCTGTGCGAACGGCTGCAACGCGAACCGCACTGCGAACTGCCGCTCGACGAACTCGCCCGCGAAGTCGCGCTGAGCCCGCGCCATCTCGCGCGATTGTTCCGCTCCGAGACCGGCATGAGCGTCGCCGCCTGGCGCCAGCAACTGCGCCTGTCGATGTCGCTCGTGCTGCTCGCGGGCGGCATGCCCGTCACGCAGGCGGCGCACCAGGTCGGCTATCGCAGCCCGACCACGTACGCCGCCACCTTCAAGCGGACCTTCGGCGTGGCGCCCAGCCAGTACTTCGCGGCGGCGGGCGCTCCGGCGGAGGGGGTATCGGCGGCCAGCCTCCCGGCGACCACCGCCAAGACCGGCGGCCTCCCGGCGACCGGTCTTCCGGCGGCCACGTCCCTCGCGGTCGCCGCCTCGGCGCGGTGAATGCGCGGCTCAGACTGCCTTGGGTCGCGGCACCCGCTCGAACGCCAGGTTGATCGCGTGCACGATCTCGTCGACTTCCTTGCGGTTGATGACGAGGGGCGGCGCGATCGCCAGGCGGTTGCCGAGCGAGCGGATCAGCACGCCGGCGTCGCGCGTCGCGTCGGCAAGCGCCGCCGCGTAGCCGTCGGACGGATCGATCGGCTCGCGGCTCGCCTTGTCCTTCACGAGGTCGATGCCGACGAGCAGGCCCTTGCCGCGCACGTCGCCGACCGCCGGATAGCGATCGACGAGCGGCTGCAGGCGTTCGAGCAGATACGCGCCTTCGCGCGCCGCGTTGCCGGTCAGATCCTCGTCGACGATGATCTGCAGGTTGGCCAGCGCGGCCGCGCAGACGATCGGGTGGCCCGCGTACGTGTAGCCGTGCATCAGCGTGCCGATGCCGGCCGGGTTCGCGGCGAACGCGTCCTCGATGCGCCGATTGAGCACGGTCGCTCCGAGCGGCAGGTAGCCGGACGACACGCCCTTCGCGAGACACATGATGTCGGGCGCGACGCCCCAGCCGCGGCTGCCGAACAGCGAACCGGTGCGGCCGAAGCCCGTGACGACCTCGTCGGCGATCAGCAGCACGCCGTGGCGATCGCAGACCTCGCGCACGAGCGGCCAGTAGTTGGCCGGCGGGACGATGATGCCGCCCGTTCCCTGGACCGGTTCGGCGATGAACGCGGCGACCGTGTCCGGACCCTGGAACACGATTTCGCGTTCGACGAGCGCGGCGCACAGGCGCCCGAGCTCCTCGGGATCCTGCGTGAACGGGTTGCGGTAGATCCACGGCGTCTCGACGTGGAAGCAGCCGGAGAGCATCGGCTCGTAGTTGCGCCGGTACGCGGTGTTGCCGGTCACCGAGTTTCCGCCGAAGTGCGAGCCGTGGTAGGCCTGGCGCAGCGCGATGAACTTGGTGCGCTCCGGCTGGCCGACCACCTTCCAGTATTGACGCGCGATCATCAGCGCCGCCTCGACGGCGTCGGAGCCGCCTGAGCCGAAGATTACCCGACGCATGTCCTCCGGCTGCAGCATGCCGACGATGCGGCTCGACAGTTCCTCGGCGCGCGGATGGCTGAAACCCGCGAACACCGGGTGATATTCAAGCTCGTCGAGCTGCTTGACGATCGCTTCCTTGATTTCCGCGCGGCCGTGGCCGACATAGACGTTGAACAGCGAGGCGACGGCGTCGAGGAGCGGCCGTCCGGTGTCGTCGTACAGATAGCAGCCTTCGCCGCGGACGATGCGCACGGGCGGGCGGCTGGCGGCGAGCGGGTGCTGACGCGGATGCCAGAAACGCGATTCGGAATACGACATGACAAAACTCCGTAATGAGACGTTGATAGGGGCGCCATTCGACGCAGATGGAGCAGATGACGCGGAAAACGGCCGAGACTTTCAGTCGGCGAGTACGGCGGATTGCGGATCGAGCGCGCCGAGGCTGCCGAGCGGCGCGAACGGATCGTCGAGCGCGGCGCGCATGAACGTCAGGAACCGGGTGACGTGGGCGTTCAGTTCGTCGCGCCGGTAGTACTGCGGGCTGGCGTCGAAATCGAAGCGGAGCGGATCGCCGTTGCGGCGGTCGATCAGGTTGACCATGAAATCGTCCGTGGTGCCGACGGCGAGGTTGTGCGGCGTCAGGGTGCAGTCGCCGAAGCGCAGGTCGAAGTCGAACGACATGATGTTGATCTCGGGACCGAATACGCCCTGGCCGTTGTCGAGCGAGGTCAGTTCGCGATGCAGGTCGCCCATCCGGTAGCGCTGGTGGCGGCTCAGTTCGCCCATTTCGCGATGGGCTTGCCGGCACAGGTCGTCGAGCGTGTGGCTCGGCTCGACATAGAGCCGCAGCGGCAGCATGTTCGCCATTTCGCTCGGGGTGCGCCGCTCGCGCGGCGACGTGCGCGACATCGCCGCGACCGACAGGATGATGTCGTGCGCGCCTGTTTGCAGGAACAGATACGCCGCGGTCAACGCGGTGAAGAGCCTCGGCACCGTCGAGTTGAACAGCTGTTTCGCGACGTGCTCGATGCGGGCGCGCTCCTCGCTCGAGACGATGCGCGTCTCGCGGAGATCGGCCAGCCCCTCGCGCTCGGGGAGCAGCGCCGGTCCGGCAAGCGTGACGGTGCGGGGCTGGTCGGCGAACCGCTCGAGCCAGTAGCGCCGGTCCTCCGCGTATTGCGGGGAGGACCGGTAGGCCCGCTCGTCTTCCAGCAGCTCGGCCAGCGTGCCGAAGTTCACGGGCGCCGGTTCGGTGCCGGCCGTGAGCGCGTTGTAGATGTCGGCGATGCGCGACGTGAGCAGGGTGACCGAATAGCCGTCGATCAGGATGTGCGCGTAGCCGTAATACCAGTAATGCCGGTCGGGCGCGATGCGGAACAGCTTGTAGCGGAAGAACGGCCCGTGCGCGAGCACGGTCAGGCTGGCGAGATGGGCGCGCATGTCGGCGAGCGCGACGGCGTGGGCGTCCGGCTCGCCGGCGAGATCGGCGTACTCGAGCGTCCAGGCATCGGCCAGCGCGGCGTCCAGCTCGCGCACCGGTGCGCCGTCCACTTCGACGATACGCACCGTGTGCAGCGTCTGGGCTTCGCGAATGCCCTGTCGCAGCGCGCGTTCGAGGAGCACCCGATCAAGCGAACCGCGAATCTCGATGTATTCGGCCGCATAGATATTCGTGGAAGGCGCGGCATACCCGCAGGCGGCTTCCCAGAAATCGAGCTGAGGAGCGGAAAGGGGTAATTTCAGCGGCGATACAGGCACGGCGTTCTCCTGGAAATTTCAATCCGGTTGATTTTGTTTCTGAAAAAAAGAACAATGAATCCACGAATTAATAATATTGCCTGATTTTTATAAGGTTTTATCGTCCAATTGGCCGGGCGTATCCTAATCAATGAAAAGCTCGGCTGTCAATTGCACCCCTCATACCTTGAGTATTTCCCGAAAACGTTGTCGAGAAAGGTTTCTGGAGGCGCGTATTTCGTCTGGTCTGGAAATGATATGGAAATGTCCGATTTGAATAGGCGCCCACTGATAAACCTATTTAGCATCTCATCCGCATATCGAGACGCCTTTTTCGGCGGATGTGCGAAAAAGACACGAGAGGTTTTTTAAGCGATTTCCGCCGGTGCATCGCCGGTGGAAGCAAGGCGGAAGCCATAAGGAGAGTGCTGTGAATCAACTGGAATTGCTGGAAGGGAAAATCGCTGAGCAGCACGAGCGACTCGCGCATCATCCGGTGTTCGGATCGATCCGTACGGTGGAAGAACTGCGCGTGTTCATGGAATGGCACGTGTTTGCCGTGTGGGATTTCATGTCCCTCGTCAAACGCCTGCAACTCGACCTGACGACGGTTTCGGTACCGTGGATCGCTCCGCGCAATATCAATGCCGCGCGCCTCATCAACGAAATCGTGCTCGGCGAAGAGTCGGATGAAACGCCGCGCGGCTATATGAGCCATTTCGACCTGTATCTGCACGCGATGCGCGATGTGGGCGCATCGACGTCGCGCATCGAGGAAATGATCTCGCTGCTGCGCTCCGGTTTCTCGGTATCCGCGGCATTGAAGGCCGTCGACGCGCCGGCGCCGGTGGTCCGCTTCGTCGAGGCGACGATGGCGACCTGCACGAACGGTGCGACGCACCAGGTGCTCGGCAACTTCTTCTATGGCCGCGAGAACGTCATTCCCGACATGTTCCGCACGCTGCTCGACGAATGGAAGATCGAGCGCTCGTCGATTCCGCTGCTCGTGTACTACCTCGACCGCCACATCGAAGTGGATTCCGGCGAGCACGGTCCGGCCGCGCAAGCCATGATCCGCGAAGCGGCGGACGGCGATGCGGCGCGTCTCGAACAGGCGCTGTCGGCCGGTCTCGAAGCGATCGACGAACGCATGCAGCTGTGGGACGGGCTGCTCGCGCATCTCGATCAGACGCGCAACGTGGTGACGGCATGAACGCCACTGTGCTGACGGAGCGGCTCGTCGATCTGACGCAGCTGCACTGGGAGCATCCGCCGCACTTCGACGCCGGCATCGATCAGGTGGTGCTCGTCGACACGCTCGACGAGCGTGCGAAGCGCGGCGTCCGCACGCGGATCGTGCGCTTCGGGGAGGGCGCGCAAACGCGCGTGCCGTTCCTGCACGACTATCACGAGGAGGTCTACCTCGTGAGCGGCGACCAGAGCCGGCTCGACAGCGTCACGCTGGAGCGTCGCGAGCGCTACGAGGAAGGCAGCTACTTCGTGCGGCCCGCCGGCACCCAGCATGGCCCGTTCGGCAGCGAGGCCGGCTGCGTGCTGCTTGAAATCCACTATTACGGCACCTGAGAGGAAACACGATGACGATCACAGAGAAATACGTGAGTCACGTCGACCGCTGGGAGGCGCGCGCGACGGTCCGTTCGCGACCGCGGCGCGTCGTCGAGGACGACGAGCTCAGCTACTACCCGATCGAGCGGCAGCCGCTGTGCGCGCATCCCGCGATCGTCGACGCGGGCGACGCGGTACGCGACTTCGTGCTGCTGCAAAGCTTCTACAAGTACATCAACGACGTGATCATCTTCGAAACGGAGATCGTCAACGCAACCGCGCTTCGCATCGCGCGCGGCCGCTTCGCGCACGATTTCCCGTTCGCCTGCCGGCAGGACGCGATGACCGTCGTGATCGACGAGGACTATCACGCGTACGTCGCGATGGACTATCTGAGCCAGGTGGAGTCGACGAGCGGCATCGCGCCGCTCCCGCCCAACGGCGAGATCGAGCTGTCGCGCGCGATTCCGCGCGCGGTGGAGCGGGTCGGCCCGCAGTATCGCGACGGCATGGAGCTGCTGTGCGTCGCGATCTCGGAAAACACCGTGACGGCCGAAGTCGCGGCGTTCTCGCGCGACGCCACCCTCAAGCGCTCCGTGAAGGGCGTGATGGCCGATCACCTGGCCGACGAGGGGCGTCACTCGGCGTTCTGGATCAATCTCGTGAAGCTCTATTGGTCCGAGATCGACGAGACCGCCCGCGTGGCGCTCGGCGAAGGCCTGCCGTGTTTCCTGCGCGAATACCTGAGCGCGGAGCTGCAGCTGCAGTTCGACCGTCGTCTGATCGACGCGCTCGACCTGCCGGCCGAGACCCGCGCGCAGATCGCGAACGACATGGTCGGCTCGTATCCGATCACGAGCCAGCATCCGATGATCGTCAACATCCGCCAGTTCTTCCGGATGAGCGGTCTGCTGGATCACGCGCCGACCCGCGCGGCGCTGGCCGACTACCTATGAGCACCGAGCAATGAAAGCGATCACGATTGCGATCGGCGGGCAGACCCGCCTGGCGGCCCGGCTTGCCGCCGACCTCGAGGAAACCGGCCATACCGTGTGTATCGCCGACGGCCGCGACGGCCCGCTGCGGGATGCGGGCGACGCGCTGCTGCTGCCCGTGCCGGCGCCCGCGGCGTTGCGCGAGCGGGCCGGCTGGCTGATCGTCTGCGGCGCGCTGGATCCGTCCGTGCCGTGCGCGGACGCCCGGCCGCTGCGCTGCGCGATTCTGGCCGATGCGCCGGCGCCGAGCCGGGCGCGGATCGAATGGCGGACCGAACTCGAAGCGGGCGACTGGCGCGTGCTGGCCGACGACGCGCTCGAATTCGACACGCTCATGTCCGGCGCGGATCTCGCCGACGCGATCGGCCAGTGCGCGGTGGAGCTGATGCACGACATCGCGAGCCGGATCGCCCGCGATCTGTGCGACCCGGCCGCCGCGCCGCGCGTCGCGCCCGCCGCGGCCGGCGAGATCGAACTCGATCTCGAACGGCTGGCCGGCTGGCACGCGTCGAACGGCGCGGCGGCGGTCTACGCATGCGAGCCGTCGTTGCCCGACATGGTGTCGCGCGCCGCGGCGGCCGCGCCGGACGCGCTCGCGCTGACGGCGGCCGACGGCAGCCTGACCTACGGCGCGCTGGTCGGCCGCGCGGCGCGGTTCGCGCGGCATCTCGCGCAGTCGCCGTCGATGCCGCCCGTCATCGCGGTGCGGCTCGACAAGGGTGTCGCGTTGTACCCGGCGCTGCTCGGCGTGCTGGGCGCGGGTGCGACCTATGTCCCGCTCGATCCCGCGTTTCCGGCCGAGCGCATGCGGATGATCCTGCGCGAATCGGGCGCCGGGGCGATCGTCGCCGACGAGAGCCTCGATCCGTCCGTGCTTGACGGCCTTGACGTCGAGATCCTCCGTTACGAAGCCGATCCGCGCGCCGATGCCGAACCGGCGCCGGCCTGGCCGATCGAGCAGGATGCCGCGCGCGCCGGGCGCTGCGCGGTCGCGATCTACACGTCCGGTTCGACGGGCGTGCCGAAGGGCGTGATGCTGTCGCACCGGAACATCGTGCATTTCTGTCACTGGTATCGCGAGCACGTCGAGATGGATGCGACGTCGCGCGTCGTGCAGTTCTCGACGATCGCGTTCGATGCGTCGCTGCTCGACATGTTTCCGACCTGGCTCGCGGGCGCCACGCTCGTCGTGCCGACGGATCTCCAGCGCCGCGAGCTGGACGCGCTGAGCGCGCTCGTCGCGCAGGAGCGAATCACGCATGCGTTCCTGCCGCCCGCGCTGCTGGCCGCGCTGCCGGACAGCGACTGGCCGAGCCTCGCGCATCTCGTCACCGGCGGCGATGTCTGCGATCCCGACACGATCGCGCGCTGGAGCGCGGGCCGGCATTTCCACAACATCTACGGACCGACCGAATGCACGGTGCTCGCGACCACCGCGCAGTTGCGGCCGGGCGACAACAATCGCCGCATCGGCTGGCCGATCGCGAACGTGCGCTGCTACGTGCTCACGGAGAGCGGCCGTCCCGCGCTGACCGGCGAGGAGGGCGAGCTGTGCATCGCCGGCGAGGGCGTCGGGCTGGGTTATCTCGGGCAGCCGGAGCTGAGCGCCGAACGCTTCGTCGTCGACCCGTTCGCGTCGCCGGACGAGGCGCTGGCGGGCGCGACCATGTACCGGACGGGCGACATCGCCTACTGGGATGCCGACGGCTCGCTGCGCTATGTCGGACGCCGCGACACGCAGCTCAAGATCCGCGGCTTCCGCGTCGAACCGGGCGAGATCGAGAACGCCGCGCTCGCGGCGGGGCTCTACCGGCAGTGCGCGGTCGTCCCCGACGAGCGCAAGCGCATTCGTCTGTTCGCGGCCAAGCCGGTCAGCGCGGCGGCGACGCCCGACGCGCTGCGCGCCGCGCTGGCGGCCGCGCTGCCGGACTACATGGTGCCGTACGACGTGACGGCGCTCGACGTGCTGCCCGCGACGCCGAACGGCAAGATCGACCGCGCCGCGCTGGCCAAGCTGCCGCTGTCGCGCGCCGCGGCCGACAGCCACGCGCCGCCGGAAGGCCCGCTCGAAACGCGCCTTTGCGCGATGTGGGCGGCGTTGCTGGAACTCGAACCCGACGAGATCGGCCGCGAGGATTCGTTCTTCGAGCTGGGCGGCCATTCGCTGCTGATATCGAAGCTGATGCTCGCCGTGAAGCGGGAGCTGGCCGGCAATGCGCCGCTTGCCCGCTTCATGGAGCAGCCGACCATCGCCGCGTTGGCCGCGCTGCTGACGGACGGTTCGCTGCAGCGCGGCTCGAACGTGCCGGCGCGCGTGCATGACGATCGCCGCCTGGCCGACGACGTCCGGCCCGCGCCGGACCAGCCGTCGGGCGAAGGCCCGGGCGCGGTGCTGCTGACCGGTGCGAACGGGTTCCTCGGCACCTTCCTGCTGAGCGAGCTGATCGCGCGCACCAACCAGATCGTCTACTGCGTCGTGCGCGGCGCCGACGATTCGGAGGCGAGCCGCCGGCTCGACGAGGCGGCGTTCATCAACGGCCTCGGCCACCTGTGCGGGCATCCGCGCGTGCGCGTGGTCTGCGGCGATCTCGGCGCGCCCCGGCTGGGCCTGTCCGAAGCCCTCTGGCGCAAGTTCGCCGACGAAGTGGGCGCGATCTATCACAACGGCGCGCACGTGAACCACGTGTACGACTATCCGTACCTGTTTGGGGAAAACGTGGGCTCCACGCTCGCGTTGTTACGCCTCTGCTGCATGGGGCGCCGCAAGGCGCTGCACTACGTCTCGACGCTATCCGCGGCGAGCGCGACCGACGCGGCGGGCCGCCTGATAGAGGCCGGCCCGTCCGACGCCGGACCCGCGTTCGTGAACAACGGCTACAACCTGACGAAGTGGGTGTCCGAACACCTCGTCGCGACGGCGGCCGAACGCGGAATCGACGCGACGATCATGCGCCCGGGCAACATCACCGGCCATACCGCGACCGGCCTGTGCCAGCCGGGGCGCAACCGGATCCTGCTGCTGCTGAAGGGCTCGCTGCAGCTGGGCCACGCGCCGCTCGTCGGCGATGCGGGCGGCCTGTTCGACGTGAGTCCCGTCGACTATCTGGCGCGGGCGATCGTGGCCTGCGCGCTGGACGGCGAGCGGCGCGATCTCGTCTTCAACCTGCACAACCCGCTGCCGCTCGACTGGGCGGGCTACATGCGCGCGCTGGTGCGGCACGGCTACCAGCTCACGCTGGAAGATCCGGATACGTGGCGTCAGCGCCTGCTGTCGATCGACGAATCGAATGCGCTGTTCGACGTCGTCGCGTTCTATCTCGACGACCGGCAGGACGACATCGGCGACATGTCGACGATCGACCACATGCGGACCGAAGCGGCGCTGCGCCGGCTCGGGGTCGCTTATCCGGAGAAGGACGAGCAACTGCTCGACGCGCATTTCGGCTACCTGATCGACAGCGGCTTCCTGCCGTCGCCCGATGCCTCCGCGCGTGACGCGGACGCCGAGCGGCGCGACGCGGAACCGGCCTGGTGATGCACGGCCGCTTGACCATTCAACGTTTAACCCAAGGAGAAACCATGCTGCAACGTACCGCTTCCGAATACCGCCCGTCGACGCTCGTCTATGCGCCGCAAACGCCGATCGTGTCGGGCTCGGCCGAGCTTGACGTGCCCGCGCGCGATGCATGGCGGGTGGTCGGCGATTTCGCCGGCTTCTCGCAGTTCATCACCGGCCTCGAGCGCACCGAGATGACGGGCGAAGGCGTGCGCTCGCTGCGCAGGAAGATCTTCGCGGACGGCAATCTCGTGATCGAGCAGTTGAACAGCCACGACGACGAGGCGATGGTGATGACGTGGAGCCTCATCTACACGACGTTCGACATCGGCAATCTGTGGGCGCTGATGCGCGTCGAGCCGCGCGGCGAGCGCGCCTGCACCGTGACCTGGGACATCGCGGGCGAGCCGTCGCACGGCGGCGCCGCCCGTCAGCCCGAGTTCGAGGCGTTCGTCGCGGGCTTCCTCGACATGGCGATGACGAACCTGCGTGCGCTGTTCAAGCAGCAGTAACGCGCGCGAGCGCCGCGCCGCCCGACGCGCGGCGCTCACACCGCCTCGGCCGCGCAAGCGGCCGAGGCGGGCGCGTCGTCCTCATCCCGGGCGTACGCGAATGCGATGCGCAGCTCGTGTTTCATGAAGTCGACCCACGCGCGCGTTTTCGCGTCGAGGTACTGGCGCGACGCATACAGCAGGAAGATGCCGATCTCGTTGAGCCGGTACTCGGGCAGCACGCGCTGCAGCGCGCCGGAGCGCAGATCCTCGGCGGCGACGAAGCTGGGCAGCAGACCGATGCCGATGCCCTGGCGCACGGCGATCGCGAGCGATGTCGCGACATCCACCGTCAGCACCGGATCGAGCGGAATCACTTCGGTCTCCGATCCGTTCGTGAAAGTCCACGCGCGCTCGTCGTAGGCGGGCGCGACGAGCTGCAGGCAGCGATGCTCGGCGATCGCCTGAGGTGAATCCGGCACGCCGTGGCGCGCGAGATACGCGGGCGATGCGCACAGCACGCTGTGGATCTTGCCCACGTCGATGGCGATCTGGTCGGACGCGGGCAGGCTGGGCATCGCCACGACCGCGACGTCGTAGCTGTCGCGGATCAGGTTCGGCAGGTTCGGCGCGAGCGTGAGATCGACGCTGACGTCCGGATAGCGCGCCTGGAAACGCGCGGCGAGCGGGATCACGAAATGATTGGCGACGCTCGCGCTGCTGTGCACCCGCAGCCGTCCGCGCGGATGCATGCGCGCGCCGCGCGCCTCGCGCTCGCTCGCGTCGATCGCGTGAACGATGTCGCGCGTTCGCGTGAGATAGCGCATGCCCGCCTCGGTGAGGCTCATCGAGCGGGTCGTGCGGTTGAGCAGGCGGATGCCGAGATGGCTTTCGAGGGACGCGATCGCGCGGCTCACCTGCGGCGTCGTGAGCCCGAGCTGCTTGCCCGTTTCGGTGAAGCTGCCCGCGTCGGCCAGCGTGACGAAGGCCTGCATGCTTTGAATCAGATCCATCGGCGTGACGGGACAGACCCGTGCAGTCGTAGTGCGATAGCTTGACTGTAGCGGCCGCGCCGGCACGAGGCGCGCGCGCATCGTCGATCGATCGTCGAGAAAATGACAATATCGCGTCAGCGGCGCCGGAAATATTCGCTGGGCGGCACGCCGAGCGCCTTGCGGAACATCGCGGCGAATGCGCTCGGGCTGTCGTAGCCGTGTTCGAGCGCCAGTTCGAGGATCGGCGTGCCGGCGGCGAGCCGCGGCAGGCTCAGCAGCAGCCGCGCATGGCGGCACCATG
This sequence comes from Burkholderia alba, assembly GCF_034721475.1. Classification (NCBI taxonomy): domain Bacteria; kingdom Pseudomonadati; phylum Pseudomonadota; class Betaproteobacteria; order Burkholderiales; family Burkholderiaceae; genus Burkholderia; species Burkholderia alba. The sequence goes on from NZ_JAWJWL010000001.1 coordinate 327,822, forward strand.
CGCCGTGCGTCATGCCGGTCTCGCGCTTGAACGCGCGGGCGAGGGTGCGTTCGTTCATGTGCGCGTCGTCCGCCCAGCTGGTCAGCGTGACGTTCGAGGCCGGATCGTTGATGAGGCGCGTGCACAGCGCGACCAGCGCGGGATGGCGCGGCATCGGCACGTGCAGCGACAGCGGCGGCGCGATCTCGATCTCGTCGAGGATCAGCGCGAGCACGCGGCCGGTGCGGCAGTCGAGATCGTAGTCGGGCGGCAGGTCGCCCGCCGTCACGATCAGTTCGCGCAGCAGCGTGCTGACCGCGATCACCCGGCATTCGTCCGGCAGGCCCGGGCGCACCTCCGGCGCCACGAACACCGTGCGCATCTGCACGTCGGCCGCCGTGTCGATCTCGTGCTGCGTGCCGCCCGGCACCCAGACCGCGCGGCCGGTCGGCACCACCCAGCTGCCCGCGTCGGAGCGCACGATCATCACCCCCGAGATCGCATGGATCAACTGCCCCTGGCGGTGCGAGTGCGAAGGAAACGAGGTGCCGGCCGGCGAATCGGACGCGACTACGCCGACCTGCTTGTCCTTGTCCTTGCGTTCGAGCAACTGAAAGAAATTTTCCATGTGTCTTTTTCTCGACGATGAATGCGCCTTCCGCGTGAGATCAACTCTATGACCCGAACTTAACATGACAGTACCGTTTGTTCGACTTTTATTGATCGATGCCCGACGTGCCTTTCCAGATGACTCTGCCGCACCGCCTCCGACATACGCGGCTCGCGTCCGCGCTGCTGCTGACCGCCTCGCTCGCCGCCTGTTCGGTCGGCGAGCCGTACCGGGCGCCCGCGGCCGATGCCGCCCGCGAAGCGCCGTTCGATGCCGCCGGACAGGCGCCGGTCTCGACCGCCGGCGCACTGCCCGACCGCTGGTGGAGCCTGTACGGCGACCCCGCGCTGGACGCGCTCGTGAGAGAAGCGCTTGCGCAAAACCGCGACCTGGCGGTCGCGATGGCCCGCGTCGAACGCGCGCGCGCCGTGCTCGACGAAGCCGGCGCGTCGCGCTTGCCCGATACGAAGCTCGGGTTCGGCGTCGATTACGGCAAGCACTCGCCGGACCAGATCGTGGCGGCCGCGACCGGCGCCACCGCGAAGTCGCGCTGGGGCTATGCGCCGTCGTTCGCGGTGTCGTGGGAAGTCGATCTGTGGGGGCGCGTGCGGTATCTCGTCACCGCCGCGCAGGCCGATGCGGATGCGGTGCAGGCCGCGTCCGACGCGATGCGGGTCGCCGTGGCGGCGGAGACCACGGGCGCCTATACGCGCGCCTGCGCCTACGGCGAGCGGATCGACGTCGCCGAACGCTCGCTCGCGGTGGCCGAGCGGATCGCGGATCTGACCGAGCGGCAGCGCACGCACGGGCTCGTCTCCGAACTCGAAGTGGCGCGCGCCCGCGCGTTCGCCGACGACACCCGCGCCGATTTGCCCACGCTGCAGGGGCAGCGCCGCGCGTCGCTCTATGAACTGGCGGTGCTGACGGGCCGCGCGCCCGGCGCGATTCCCGACGCGGCCCTGCATTGCAGCGCGACGCCCGCGCTCGCGCAGCCGTTCCCGGTCGGCGACGGCGCGGCGCTGCTGAAGCGGCGCCCCGATCTGCGCGAGGAGGAGCGGCGGCTGGTGGCGTCGAACGCGCGGATCGGCGTCGCGACGGCCGAGCTGTATCCGTCGATCACGCTGGGCGGCTCGGTGAACCTGCTGTCGACCACCGGCCATCTGTCGTCGCTCGGCGACAAGTACGCGGCGGCGTGGAGCGTCGGGCCGTTGATCAGCTGGCGTTTTCCGAATCTCGCGGTGAGCCGGGCGCAACTCGCGGAGGCGCGCGCCGACGATCGCGCCGCCCGCGCGTCGTTCGACGCCCACGTACTGCAGGCGCTGAAGGAAACCGAGCAGGCGCTCGCGCTGTACGGCGCGTCATGGCGCCGCCGCGACGCGCTGCAGACGGCCCGCGTGCAGCACGCGCGCGCGTTCCGGCTCGCGGAACTGAATTACAAGGCGGGGGCGGTCGATTTTCTCGACGTGCTCGACGCCGAGCGCAGCCTGGTGTCGGTCGATGCGGCGCTTGCCGCGTCGACGCAGCAGGTCGCGCTCGATCAGGTCGCCGTGTTCAAGGCGCTGGGGGGCGGTTGGCAGCAGTAAGTCGTAATGGTGGGCCGCCCGTTAATCTGCACGCTTTCATCGAACTATCATCATGAGCACCACTGTCGTACCTGAAAAAAATGCCCGGCTCACGAAGCGCCACTGGATCGTCGCGGGCAGCGGCCTGCTGATCGTCGCGATCGCCATCTTCGGCTGGCGCTGGTGGGTGGTCGGGCGCTTCATCGAAAGCACCGATGACGCCTACGTCCGCGCCGACATCGTGACCGTGAGTCCACGCGTCTCCGGTTATGTCGCGAGCGTGTCGGTCGACGACAACCAGCAGGTGAAACGCGGCGACGTGCTCGTCACGCTCGACAACCGCGACTATCGCGCCAAGGTCGACAACGCGCAGGCGGCGGTCGAGGCGGCGGCGGCCACGCTGCAGGCGGAACAGGCGGCCGCGGCGACGCTCGACGCGCAGATCGGCCAGCAGCGCAGCGTGATCGAGCAGGCGAATGCCGACTCGATGGCCGCGCAGGCCGAAGTGTCGCGCCGCGACGCCGACGCGACGCGCTACAAGCAGCTGCTCGCCGAGGAGGCGGCCAGCGGCCAGCGCTGGGAGCAGGCGCGCGCGGATGCGCTGAAAGCGCGCGCGGAGCTGGCGCGCACCGCCGCCGCCGTCCATGCGCAGACGGACCAGCAGGAGGTGCTGCGCAAGCGCCGCGTGCAGAGCGCCGCGGCGATCGAGCAGGCGCGCGCGCAGCTCGCCGCCGCCCAGGCGAAGCTCGAACTCGTGAAACTCGATCTCGAGCATACGGTGATCCGCGCCACCCGCGACGGGATGGTCGGCCAGCGCAGCGTGCGTCCCGGCCAGTACGTCGAGACCGGCATGCCGCTGCTCGCCGTCGTGCCCATCACCGACGTGTACGTGGTCGCGAACTTCAAGGAAACCCAGCTCGGCGCGATGCGGATCGGCCAGCCGGTCGAGATCGACGTCGACACCTACTCCGGCCACACGCTGCACGGCAAGGTGCTCGGCCTGTCGCCCGGCTCGGGCGCGGAATTCGCGCTGCTGCCGCCCGACAACGCGACCGGCAACTTCACGAAGGTCGTGCAGCGCGTGCCGGTCAAGATCCGCTTCGACGGGCTGCCGCAGGACGGGCTGGTACTGCGGCCCGGCATGTCGGTGATCGCGCGAGTCGATACGCGCGGCCCGTCGGGAGAGCGTTCGTGACGGCGGTCGCACACGACGAGCAGGTCTCGCTGCGGTCCTGGGTGGCGGTGCTGGGCGGGGTGTTCGGCTGTTTCATGGCCGGCATGAACGTCCATGTGACCAACGCGTCGCTGCCCGACATTCGCGGCTCGCTCGGCGCGAGCTTCGAGGAAGGGTCGTGGATCACCACGGCCTACCTGGTCGCCGAGATCGTCGTGATCCCGCTGACGGGCTGGCTCGTGCAGGTGTTCTCCGCGCGCCGCGTGCTGCTGGTGGGCGCGTCGGGCTTCCTGCTGTTTTCCCTCGCGTGCTCGGTCGCGCCGAGCATCTCGACCATGATCGTCGCGCGCGCGCTGCAGGGCGCGTTCGGCGGCGTGCTGATCCCGCTGTCGTTCCAACTGATCGTCACCGAACTGCCGCCGTCGCGCCATCCGTTCGGGATGGCGCTGTTCGCGATCGCGAACAACGTCGCGCAGGCCGCGGGGCCGTCGATCGGCGGCTATCTCACCGACATGTATTCGTGGCGCTGGATCTTCTATCTGCAGATCCCGCCCGCGATCGCGCTGATCGCGGCGATCGGCTGGGCGATTCCGGCGGTCCCCGCGCACCTGTCGCGGCTGCGCAATGCCGACTGGTTCGGCATCGCGACGATGGCGATCGGGTTGAGCGCGTTGCAGATCGTGCTGGAGGAGGGGGGGCGCAAGGACTGGTTCGCGTCGAGCATGATCGTCCAGCTCGCGATCGTCGCGGCCGTCGGGCTCGTCGCGTTCGTGGTGATCGAGCTGCGGCGCGCCGAGCCGTTCATCAATCTGCGGCTGCTGGGCCGCTACAACTTCGGCATCGCGAGCCTGATGCAGTTTCTGTTCGGCGCGGTCGTGTTCGGCGTGGTGTTCCTCGTGCCGAACTACTTCGCGGAACTGCAGGGCTACAGCGCGCGCGACATCGGCATGGCGATGATTCCCTACGGGCTCGTGCAGTTCGCGATGTCGTTCCTCACGCCGCCGCTGATGCGCCGCGTGAGTCCGCGCCTCGTGATCGTCGCGGGATTCGCGCTGGTCTCCGCCGGCTGCCTGATGAACATCCATCTGGATACCAATGCCGGATCGAACGTGATCGTGCCATCGCTGATCGTGCGCGGGATCGGGCAGGCGTTCGTCGTGATCGCGCTGGCGGTGATGGCGGTCGACGGCATGGAAAAGTCGCAGCTTGGCTCGGCGTCGGGCGTGTTCAACATGGTGCGCAACGTCGGCGGCGCGATCGGCATCGCGATCGCGAGCCAGATCGTCGTGGAGCGGCAGAAGCTGCACGCGATGCGGATCGGCGAAGCGGTTTCGCCGTTTTCCGAGGCGTTCCAGGAGCGCATGGCGATGCTCGCGCGCATTCTGTCGCGGGTTCACGTCGACCGCGCCGATGCGCTGCCCGGCACCGCGTACGGCGGCGTGCACGAGCTGGCGCTCGGTCTGATCAATCAGCGGGTGATGCGCGAGGCGCTGCTGATGGCGTACAGCGATACGTTTCTGATCGCGGGGGTGGTGATGATCGCGTGTACGGGAGGCGCATTCGTGTTGCGAGGGCGGCGCAAGACCGCCTGAACCAGCAATCCGCCGGGACGATGGCGGCCGCGCGGCAGGCGGCACGTGTCGCCCCGGCAGATGAACGCCGCTAAATCGACGGCGGGCCGGCATGCCGGCCGTACTATCCGAGGGCCAGCAGGAAAAAGCCGCGACCGGTATTGCGCCGGCCGCGGCTTTCATTTGTGCGCGTCGCGCGGTGTCGTTCCGAGGCGACACCCGTCGTTCGACGCGCCCCGAAGGGGAGCGCGAAGGGCGGGCCGTCCGCGACCCGCACGACGGTCGAGACGCCCGGCGCGGCGCCGCCGGCATCGCGGCCCCGCTTTGCCCGGAGGGCGCGGCGGGGTGCCGTCCGGCGATGATTACTTGTAGGTCGCGCTGAGCTTGCCGAAGTCCAGGCTGCCGTAGCCCGTCGCGTAATCCCAGCCCGACTTCGCGCTGTAGCCGTGGCCGCTGTAGCCGTTGTTGCCCGACGTGACGTCATGCAGCACGGTCTTGTCGGTGGCGAACGTCTTGTAGAAACCCGACGTCGGCAGCCCGATGCTGTTGTTGTGCGCGGACAGGACGCGCGCGAAGCCGCCCACGAAGATCGGCGAAGCCAGGCTGGTGCCGCCGACCGGCCCGTAGCCGGTCTTGCCCTTGAAGACCAGGTAGGCCCCCGACGCTTGCGCCGCGTCGAACGAGACGTCCGGCAGCACCCGCTTGGTGATCGAGCTGCCGAGCGCGGCGGTTTGCCAGGCCGGCGCCGCTTCGAACTGGCTCACGCCGCCGCCGGTGGCCCAGAGGCGCACGTCGTAGTCGAGCAGGTTGCCCTGGTCGTCGACGTCCGCGTAGGCCAGCCCTTCGTTCCAGACGGTTTCGCCGCTCCAGGTGGTCTTGTTGGTGGTCGACAGCGTGGTGCCGCCGACCGCGACGACGTTCGGCGAATGCGCGGGCCAGGACACGCTGTATTTCGACAGGTCGACGGTGGTCTTGACGCCGCCGCCGCTGTTCGTGCCCACGACGCCGGGTTGACCCTGCGGCGAATAGGACCACTGATAGACGCCTGCGTCGCCCGACGACACGGAGAAGATCTGGCCTTGCGCGACCGCCTGCTTGAAGGCCGCGTCGGTGGTCTTGACCGCGCCGGTGGCGTTCGCCGCGGTTTCGTCCTCGCCGAGCGAGACGTTGATGATCTTGGCTTCGTTGTCGGTGACGGCCTTGGTGATGATGGTCGCGATCGTGCCTTCGGTCACCGCGCTGTCCCGGCTATCGCCGTTGGCCCCCGTGTAGAGGATCAGCTGCTTGACGCCGCCGGACGTGCCGATGATGTCCTGGCTGTCGAGATCCCATTCGCCCGGGTCGCTGGCGGCGAAGGTGCCGGTTCCCGCCTTGACGGTCTTGGTGCTGGTGGTCGGCAGGCCCGCGTTCTTCGTGAAGATGTCGAGATCCTTGATGACCTGGCTCACGTCGCCCCAGGTGATGATGCCGACCGTGGTGTTGGTCGCGGCGGGCAGGCTGCTGGCGTTGTAGATCTTCGCGAAATCGGTCGGCTGGTGGGCGGCCTGCGAGCCCGCCGCCGCCTTGGCCGCGTCGGCGCCGACGTTTGCGGCGCGGTAGAGATACGGATGCGGCGTGACGGCGTTCTGCAGGCCGAGCACGGAATTCACGATCGGCCCCAGCGACGACGGAACCAGCGCGGCCGAGTCGTTCGCGTACACCGGCTTGCCCTTGTAGGTGAAGCGCTTGATGGTCGCGTGGAAGGCGGTTTGGACGTTGGTCGCGTTGCCGTCCGCCGTGACCAGCTGGTTGTTGGCCGACACGTCGATGTTGCTGAAGCCGCTTGCCTTCAGGTGGTCGACCACGGCCTGGACCTGCGCATCCGTCGGCGCGAAGCGCGCCTTGAATTCGGCCGGCGTCAGGAACTTCTGGTAGTTCGCGCTTTGCGGATCGTTGACTTCCTTCAGGAAGGCGTCGAGCTGGGCTTCGTTACGGCTTTTCAGCGAAACGGTGATGTGCAGCGGCTGGCTCAGTTCGAGCGGCGTCACGGCCGAGTTGGCCAGCTCGGGCGTGCCGGTACTGTTGAGCGTGTAGCCGGCGGCGGCGTCCGATGCGGTCCGGGCTCGCGCGGCGCCGCTGGCGGCCGGCGCCGCCGGCGCATTGGGCACCAGGAAGGCGCTGGTATGGGTGGACACCCAGTCGGATGCCGCGCGGGCGGACAGCGGGAGCAGGGTCGACGCGATCGCGAGCGGCAGCAGGGCGAGCGTGAGGCGCTTGGACGTTTGACGAACGGCGTGCTTGGTTTTCTGCATGAGTAGACTCCGAAACATTGACGAAGAACGATTGCAGCATCGCGGCCCCCTTAGTGAGGGCGGACGGGATGCAAGCTGACGCAAGACCAGGGCGGACAACGAGATTCACGGCGACATGGATTTCCCTCCGGAAGAACGGTCGATCGGGTTTCGTGCGGCGCGGTCCTCGGCCGGGGTTCTGCGGCTTGCCGGTCAAGGCCCAAGTCATTTTCAGGTAATTAGAATTCCTATCTGTTTGTCCAATGAAACGACGCTTTCGGATGCGGCCGGATCGGATTCGCTGCTGCTGCTGCTGCTGCTGCGGACGACGGTCGAGGCGACGCGCACGGATGTCCGGGCAAAGCGGTGCCCCGGGCGCGCATCCGGACAGGTGCGCGCCTGCTCTGCACATTCGATTTTCCGACTCAAGCCGGCGTACCCGGTTCGTACCGCCACGCAATGACTGTTTCCCGCAACGCCGCCGAACGGTCGAATGGTTTTCGATCGCCGGGGTTGCCGGTTTTCCCGACAGGGTTTTCACATCCGCATATTCGAGATAATCTCGGATATGTCGGAATTAATCGGCGCGCGATTATAAATTCCAATTCGGCATATTCTTATGCTGAAATCGGAATAATCTCATGCCGTGCCGGAAGTTAATCGGCCGTCGGGAATACTCTTGCGTTTCTGAACAGGAAGGCGCCCTCGTAAAAGCGTAATTGTATTTAAATAAATCTGTAAGGCATATGTTTGGATTGCGTATGCCCGGTAAGATTCTGTAATGCTTGAACCGGAAGATAACAATGAAAAAATCCGCTCGTCAAACTTTTTTTGATTGACGATAAAACATTTAATTGGGGGAGGGCGTCTTGCCGATTCCGGTGCGCGGGATGACGGGAAAAAACGATCAATTGCCGATCGGTCGGAATGATTGATTAACTAAAAAACTTATTTTCTCGATAAACAGCGAGGAATCGCCGTTCCCGCATCGGAGGAGAGTGAATCGACAGACATTTATCCGGTCGATTCATCCGGATGGAGCGGGAGAGGCGGCGCGGCTCTCGATGGGCGCGATGCTGGCGCGTGGGTTCGGCGCGTGTCGGGCTATGCCCGCTCAACCGGTTCGCGGTCGTTTCCCGGCCGCGATTGCGCGACGGCGAGCGGCGGACGGCCCCGCGAGGGCCGCCCGGTGTACGCATGCCGGCGCGTCGTTACAGCGCCGGCATTTTGCGTCAGACGTCGAAGAACACCGTCTCGCGCTCGCCCTGCATGCGGATGTCGAAACGGTACACCGCGATCCCTTGCGGCGCCGGTTGCTCGCGGCGGGCGAGCAGCGTGTCCCGGCGTTCGGCCGGCACGCTCGCCAGGACCGGATCGGCGGCATTGGCGGCGGCTTCGTCGGCGAAATACACACGGGTAAAGGCATGCGTGAGGATGCCGCGCATCATCACCGCGACGTCGATGTACGGTGCGCCGCCGTCTTGCGTGCGGCCGGGCTTCACGGTGCTGACGAAGTAGCGCTGCTGCGGATCGGTGCCGGTGCCCACGCGCGCGAAGCCGCTGAAGCCGTATGCCGCGATATCGGCCCGCGACGCGGGGTAGCGGCCCGCGCCGTCGACCTGCGTGAATTCGAGCAGCGCGTCGCCGACCACCTTGTCGTCGCCGTCGAACACCTGGCCGATCAGCAGGATCGGTTCGCCCGTCGCGTGCGGCGCGGCGATGACCGGCGAGAACAGACTCGCGAGGTCGTAGTTGTACTGCTGCGGACACAGACCATACGCGAAGTACGGGCCGACGGTCTGCGAAGGGGTTTGTTTCAGCGTCGTCATGGTCAGCGCTCCATCGGGGTGGCGTCGCGGCCGCGCAGCACGATGTCGAATTCGTAGCCGAGCGCGTAGCCCTCTTCCGTGGTGTCGATCGAAAAGCGCGAGATCAGACGCTCGCGCGCGGCGTCGGGGGTGCCCTGGAAGATCGGATCGAGCGCGAGCAGCGGATCGCCGGGGAAGTACATCTGCGTGACGAGGCGCGATCCGAAGTAGTCGCCGAACAGCGAGAAGTGGATGTGATTCGGCCGCCATGCGTTCGGATGATTGCCCCACGGATACGCGCCCGGCTTGATCGTCAGGAAGCGGTAGCGGCCGTCGCCGTCGGTCATGCAGCGCCCCGCGCCGAGGAAGTTCGGGTCGAGCGGCGCATCGTGCCGGTCGACCTTGTGCACGTAGCGGCCCGCGGCGTTCGCCTGCCAGATCTCGACCAGCGTGTCGCGCACCGGCCGGCCGCCTTCGTCGAGCACGCGGCCCGTGACGATGATGCGTTCGCCGAGCGGCTCGCCGTTGCGCACGGCATTGCGGGTCAGGTCGTGATCGAGCGCGCCGAGATCTTCCGCGCCGTAGACGGGCGCACGCTGGTTGCGGAGCTTTTCCTTCAGCGGAATCAGCGGCCGGGTCGGCCCGCGTTTCACCGACGACCGGTAGTCCGGATGAACGTAGGCCGGATGCGACGGCCAGTCGCGCGGCACAAGGAGGAGCGAATCCATCGCAGGTGTCTCCTGATGGTGTTGTGGTGGGGAATGTCAGAACTTTATCGAATCTGAAAAGTTATGCAAAATGATGTTTTATTGAATCTCGTATAACTAACCGTTATGAAAAACAGAATTGCCGATGCGCGGGTCAAGTTCAGGCACCTGCAGTGCTTTCTGGCGGTTGCGCAGTTCGGCGGCGTGCAGAAGGCGGCGGAGAGCCTGTCGATCACGCAGCCGGCCGTCTCGAAGACGATCGCGGAGCTGGAGGCGATCCTCGGCGTGAAGCTGTTCGAGCGCGGCCGGCAGGGGGCGCTGCCGACCCGCGAGGGTCAGCTGTTCATGCCCCACGCGAACGCGTGCGTGCTGGCGCTGCGGCAGGGCGTGAGCCTGCTGGCGCGCGACGGCGGCGCGGCGGCGGCCACCCTCGAGATCGGCATGCTGCCGACGGTGGCGGCCTCGCTCGCGCCGGCCGTGATGAAGGCGCTCGCCGCGCAGTGGCCGCGGGTCGTCGTGCGGATCGCGACGGCTGCGAATGCCGACCTGCTCGAACGCCTGAAGGCGGGCGCGATCGAATGCGCGGTCGGGCGCCTGTCGGAGCCGGAGCGGATGGTCGGGCTGGCGTTCGAACAGTTGTACAACGAGCCGCTGGTCGCGGTCGTGCGCGCCGGGCATCCGCTTGCCGGCAGCACGTCGGCGGCCGCGCGGCTCGCGCAGTTTCCGGTGGTGCTGCCGCCCTACGGCACGCTGATCCGCCAGGCGGCCGACCAGTTGTTGAGCGCGTGCGGTGCGCCGCCGCTCGAATCGTTCGTCGAGGTGCTGTCGGTGTCGGTCGCGCGGGCGCTTGCGCTCGAGAACGATGCGGTCTGGTTCGTGCCGCGCTATACGGCCGAGGCGGATTTCGCCGCGGGTACGCTCGAGCGCCTGCCGTTGCCCGCGACGGGCGCCGACGAACCGGTCGGCCTGATCCTGCGCACCGATGCGCAGCCGTCGCCCGTCGCGCGCACCCTGATCGAGGCGGTGCGCGAGGCGGCGCGCGAACGGTTCGCGCCGGCGGGCGCCCGGCGGCGGCCGCGCTTGCCACGGGGGGCGGCCGCGCTTCGTACATAATGGCCGTTTGGTATTTTTCCACTGAGATCGTGTAGCGTCGCGGTCGTCTATACAAGCATGAAATCGACACATGCCGGAGTCCGCGGACGGAGCGGTCCGGGGTACCGGATGCCGTTGGGGTACGCGGTGATCGCCGGCGGCGTAGCCGTGGCGATCGTCATGATGTCCATCTGCGCGGCGATCCTGCGCGACAGCCGCGCCGATGCGTTCGAGCGGGCGCAGGATGCCGCGCGCAATACGCTTCTGATGATCGAGCGCGACGTCTCGCGCAACTTCCATATCTACGACCTGACGCTGCAGGGCGTCGTGGAAAGCATCAACAAGCCGTGGCTGGCCGGGCTGCCCCTCGAACTGCGCCGCGAAGTGCTGTTCGACCGCGCGGCGGCGGCCGATTTCATCGGCGTGATCTACGTGCTCGATGCGAACGGACGGATCAAGCTGTCGTCGAACGGCGGCGCGGTACCGACCCGGAGCTTCGCCGATTGCGATTTCTTCATCGCGCAGCGCGACGATCCGGATCTGGGGATGTATGTCGGCTCGCCGTACCGGGCGCGGCTGATCGAGGGCGATCCGAGCATCGCGCTGTCGCGCCGGATCGACACGCCGGACGGCCGTTTCGACGGCATCGTCGTGATGGCCGTGCGGCTCGCGTATTTCCGGCGGTTGATGTCCGGGATGGAAGTCGGCGAGCACGGCTCGCTCGGGCTGGTCCACGAGAACGGCCAGCTCGTGATGCGCATGCCTTACGAGGACGGGATGATCGGCCGCGATCTGCGCGGCACCGGACCGTACACGCGGATGCTGTTCAGCCGGTCGGGTTCGTTCTCGGACGTCGCATCGGTCGACGGCGTGAAGCGCTACTACCTGTATCAGCGGATCGACGGCGTGCCGCTGGTCGTGCAGGTCGCCGTGGCCGAGCAGGACATCTACGCGGAGTGGCGCAGCCGTGCGTGGCGCTTCGGCATGTTGACCACGGCGTTCAGCATCGCATTCGTCGCGATGAGTCTGTGCCTCGCGCATTCGCTATGGCGCAAGTCGGCGGCCGAGGCGGCGCTCGCACGGCTCGCCGGCACCGACAGCCTGACCGGGCTGCACAACCGCCGCGCGCTCGACGAAACGCTGGAGCGCGAGTGGCGGCGCGCGGTGCGCGGCGGGCGGCCGCTCGCGATCCTGTTCGTCGACATCGATCACTTCAAGCGCTACAACGACGCATACGGCCATCAGGTCGGCGACGAAGTGCTCACGCGCGTCGCGCGCTGCATCGCGGGGCAGGCGAGCCGGGCGGGCGATGCCGTGGCGCGTTACGGCGGCGAGGAGTTCGTCGTCGTGCTGCCCGATACCGATCCGAACGGCGCGCGGGTGGTGGCCGAGCGGATCCGGCTGGCGGTGCGGCTGCTGGCGATCGCGCACGAGCAGTCGGAGGTGGGATTCGTCACGGTCAGCATCGGCGTCGCGGTATGGGAGCCGCACGACGGCGTGGCCGCGCCGGAAGTCGCGGCGGTCGTCGAGGCGGCCGATCAGGCGCTCTACCAGGCGAAGGCGAGCGGGCGCAATCGCGTGGTTCATGTGAGACTGGGTTAGGACGGCGCGGGGGGCCGCGCCGCCGTCCGCTCACGCCGCGCGCGTGCTGCCCTGCCGCATCCGCAGATAGGCCAGCGCCGCCGCCGCGAGCGCGAGCGGCCACGCCAGATACCAGCCGGTCGTCACGAACAGTCCCGCCACGGCCACCAGCGCGACGAACGAGCAGCGATGCGCGAAGCTGCCGCGCGGCAGCAGCTTCATCGCGGCGGCCGCGCCGAGTGCGTACACCATCACGAAGCAGCCGGACGTGACCAGCACCAGCGGCTTCGGTCCCATGCCGGTGACGACCGCGGCGACGAGCGCGCAGCCGGCCAGCGCCGCGATCAGCGCAAGGCTGCGGCGCGGCACGCCGCCCGTCTGGCTGCCGTGCGCGAGCCAGCCGGGCAGCGCACCGTCGCGGCCGAGCGCCGCGCCGAGTTTCGCCGCGCCGGCGAAATACGCGTTCATCGTACCGAGTGTCAGCAGCAGCGCGGCGGCCGCGGCCAGCGCGCCGGCATGGCCGCCGATGCCGCGCGCGATCAGCGCCGCGAGCGGCGCGTCCGAGGTGCCGGCCGATGCGCCGAGCACCAGCACGCTCGCGGCCGCGACCGACAGGTACAGCAGGCCGACCACCGCGACGGCGATGGCGGTCGAACGCGGCAGGTCGTGCGCGGGCCGGCGGAACTCGGCGGCGAGATGGGTGATCGCCTCCCAGCCGGCGAAGCTCCAGACGAGGAGCGCGGCCGCTTGCCCGATCGCGAGCCAGCCGTGCGGCGCGAACGGATGCAGGTTCGACAGCCGCGCGTGCGGCGCGGATGCGAGCACGGCCGCGAGCAGCAGCGTGACGAGAAGCGCGGACAGTACGAGCTGCATGCGTCCGGATACCGTGACGCCGAACGCGTTCGCCGCCGACACGGTAGCGATCAGCGCGGCGGCCGTGACGATCACGGTGGTCTGGCCGCCGCCGATCACGGCCGCGACGTACGCGCCGCCGAACATCGCGGCGGCGGGGGCGCCCGCGGGCACCGCGAAGTAGAAGCACCAGCCGACCACGGCGGCGGCCTTCGGGCCGAACGCGTTGCGCACATAGGTGGACACGCCGCCCGCATCCGGATAGCGCGCGCCGAGCGCGGCGAAGGTGGCCGCAAGCGGGATCGACAGGATCACGAGTCCCGCCCACGCGAGCAGCGATGCCGGACCGGCCACCTCGGCGGCCAGCGCGGGCAGCGCGATCACGCCGGTGCCGAGCACCGCGCCGATGTAGAGCGCCGCGCCCTGGAAGATCGTCAGCGAACCGGTGTGGGGCGAATGCCGAGCGGCGGCCGCGCCGGTGTCGGCGGAATGCGTCATGAGCAGGGTCTCCTGGAGCGGGTGAACGGGTCGGGTCGGCGTATCGCGAGCGCGCGGATGAGGTTCCGACGATGCGCTGCGCGCTGCGATGATAGTGGATCGCGCGACGCTTCGCGCAAGCGAATCGCGTAGTCGTGCGCGGTTGTCAGCAGATCTGGCGGGAGGGCGCCGAACGGCGGCAATGGTTCGCATGGAGGGCGGCGGCCGGACGCTGCGCGCGGGCAGGCGGCAGCCGCCGGAGATGCCGGATGCGATCCGCGCGCGGAACGAAAGAAGCGAACCGGAGACCGCTTCGAATCGGGCGCTCGTTTGTCGCTTGTCTGTCAGTAGCGGCATCGCGCGGATCGATGGATACTCCGCGATGCGAGTGCTTCACGAGATGAAGGCCTTTCACGCGGAGGCGAGCAACCCCGGCACACCGGATATCGATTTTCCCCATTCCGTCGATGCTTGGACCCTGGCGCGTCCGAGCGGAGGCCCGCACGACGCAACGCAAACAGACGCCAATCCGGATCGGATGCCGCTCCACCCTCAGACGCAAGGATCACCCATGTCACAAGCCGAGAAAGCCCGACGATTCGCCGCCCTGCATGTCCGGGGCGACCCTGTCCTGCTTTACAACATCTGGGACGCGGGCGGCGCGAAGGCCATTGCCGACGCCGGCGCCGCCGCCGTTGCAACGGGCAGCATGTCGCTGGCCGCGGCGCATGGCTATGGAGACGGCCAGCATATCCCGCTGGATCTGGTATTGCGGATCGTGTCCCGGATCGTCGCGACCGTCGATCTGCCGGTCACGGTGGATTTCGAAGGCGGGTATGCCGAAAGCCCGGAAGCACTCACCCGGAATGCGGCGAGCCTGATCGCCACGGGCGCGGTCGGCGTCAATTTCGAAGACCGGGTCGTGGACGGGGCGGGGCTGTATCCGATCGCCCGCCAATGCGAGCGTATCGCCGCGATCCGGCGGGCGGCCGATGCGGCGGATGTTCCGCTGTTCATCAACGCGCGAACCGACCTGTTCCTGAGCGAATCCGACAAAAGCCGCCATTGCGCGCTGCTCGCCGAGGCGACCGACCGTGCCGTCGCTTATGCGCAAGCCGGCGCCGACGGATTCTTTGTGCCCGGGCTTGCCGATGCCACGCTCCTCACGACGCTTTGCGATACCCTCGACCTGCCGGTCAATGCCATGCGCGTCGGCGACGTGCCGGACCGGGCGGCGCTGGCGGCGCTCGGGATCGCACGCGTGTCTTTCGGGCCGGCGCCCTATTTCGAAGCGATGGCCGGGATACGGGCCGCGTTCGGCAAGGTGTGATCGGGCGAGGACCGGCGCGTGTGCCCCGGCTTGCCCGGGCGGGTATGCGGCGACCGTTCGGCGAGCCGCTCACGGCGGCGCCGGCGTAACGGCCGCCGTCAGCGGTGGCGCGCGAGATGCACGCGTGCCGCTTCGCGTTCGTGCGCGTCGAGCGCATCCGCATAGACGAACTGACCCGCGACGAGCGATGCGACCGGCACGCCGTCGCGGTACAGCACGCGATTGCCCGCGAGCGCGGGCACCTTGTCGCCGGGCAGCAGCGTGCCGACGAGATTGAGCGGATCGGCGCCGCTCACGCAGATCATCCGGCCGTCGGGCGGCTGGCGGCGCACGTCGCGCAGCACCGGGATCGCCTCGGGCAGCGCGAACTGCTCGCCCGCGAGCCCCGCGATGAAGCGGCCGCCGCGAATCTCGCCGCGTGCTTCGAGTCGCTGGTACACGCGCAGCAATGCGCGCCAGCCGGGCAACCATGATGCTTCGCGCTCGAGTATCCGCCACCACACGACGCCGTAGCGGCGCAGCAGCGTCCACGCGACGTGTTCGAGCGTGGCGGGGGCCGTCGCGTCGAAGCCGGGCACGCGGTTCGGCGCGGTGGGCTCGCGGGTGTCGTCGACGGGCCGCCGCACCAGCGCCCAGCGTCCGGCGTCGTCCATGCCGCCGATCAGCGCGCCGCCGCGCCGGGTGCGCGGCGCCCAGTACGCGCCGCGCTTGACGGCCGGTTTCAGCAGCGCGCGCAGCCCCGCGAAACTGTCCGCGTTGACGAGGCCCGCCGCGACCAGCTCGCCGAGCGCCCCTTCCAATTCGACCTGAAGCAGATGCGTGTCCGCGAGCAGTTCGTCGAAGAACATCGCGCCGTGCGCGGCGAGCGTGTCGCGCACCCGTTCGCCGCGCGCGGACAGCGCGGGCTGCGCGGCCGGATCGCGCAGCGCCTGCCACGCGGCGAGGTCGCGGCGCGGCAGCAGCACGACCGGCGTGGTCTTGACCGGTACGCTCGCGCTTTTCGCGGGCGCGCCGATGCGCGTCCACGCCAGCTTGCCCGACCGGCACAGCGCGTCGAGTCCGCCCGTCATGTAGTCGGTCAGCCGCGCGGGCAGCAGCGCTTCCTCCCACGCGAGCGCCGCCGCCTCGAAGCCCGCCAGCTGTTCGACGACCGCCGCGAGCGCGTCGCGGCCCGTGCCGCGCGTGTCCGGCGATACGCGTTGCCAGTGGAACAGGAAGCGCATGAAATCGGCGCGCTCGACCGGCTCGATCTCGCGCCGCAGCCGCTTGACGGTATAGCGGTGGATCCGCGCGAGCAGATGCCGCTCGCACCATTCCTCGTCGGGCGCGCCCGGCGTGAAGCGGCCGCGCATCACGTAGCCTTCGCTTTCGAGCGCGGCCAGCGCCGCGTCGATCGCGGCGCGCGGCAGCCCGAGCGGCGCGGCGATCTCCGCGACGGTCGATGGACCGAAGCCGGTGAGCCGTGCGCGGACCACGTCGATCAGCGCGGCGCCGGCCTCCCACGGATCGGCGAAACCCGGCGGCGGCTTCAGCGCCGGCGCGAGCGACGCGTCGGGGTGGAGCGCGCGCAGGCACGCCACGCGCTCGGCCGGCAGCCACAGGCCGCCGCCGTCGGCGAACGCGAGCCGCGCGACCCGCTTGCCGGCGGCCAGCGCGTTGAGCCACGCGCGCCAGCCGTCACGCGCATCGGCTTCCGCGTCCGCGATGCACGCGAGGCCGATCAGCGCATCGTGCAGCTCGTGCGCGTCGCGGACCAGCGGCCACGCCTCGTCGCGCACCGCGGCGATCGCGTCGGGGTCCAGCGTGCCGAGATCGTCGGCGTTTTCCGGATCGCTCCAGCGGCGCGCGAGCACGGCTTGCGTGCGGCGCTCCTCGAGCGGCGCATCGTCGAGGAATGCGTACGGTTTCGCGTTCAGGATTTCGGCCGCGAGCGGCGACGGCGCGGGCAGGTCGCGCGCGACCAGCTCGACGTCGCCCGCCTCGATCCGCCGCAGCAGCGCGAGCCAGCCGTCGGTGTCCATCGCGTCGTGAAGGCAGTCGTCGAGCGTCTGGTCGACGAGCGGATGTTTCGGCACCTCGCGTTCGCCGACCAGGTTTTCCGCGCATGCGACCTGATCGGGGAACACCGTCGCGAGCAGATCCTCGCTTTTCATGCGCTGCAGTTGCGGCGCGGTTTTCCGGCCGCCCGTGTAGCGCGGCAGCGCGAGCGAGGTGGTGGCGTTCCAGCGCCAGCGCACGCCGAACAGCGGCGCGTCGAGCAGCGCCTGGGTCAGCACGTGTTCGGCGCTGGCCGAGCGCAGGTAGCGCCAGACCTCGTCGAGCGCGAAGCTGTGCGCGAGCGACAGCGACAGAATGATCGCGTCGTCGGTGGCGGCCGCCTGTAGTTCGAAGTTGAAGGTGCGGCAGAAGCGCTTGCGCAGCGCGAGCCCCCACGCGCGGTTGATGCGGCTGCCGAACGGCGAATGGATCACCAGCTGGGTGCCGCCCGATTCGTCGAAGAAGCGCTCCATCACGAGCGTGTCTTGGGTCGGCAGCGCGCCGAGCGCCGAGCGCGCGCGCGCCAGATAGTCGACGATCTGCCGCGCCGCGTCGTCAGGCAGCGCCAGCTCGCCGGTCAGCCAGCGCAGCGCGGGCGCGAGGCGGCTCGCGTCGGCGCCGTCCGCCGGCGGCGCGTCGTTCGGCGCGAGCAGCGCGTCGAGCCGGGCGCGCAGCCGGGCGACGCCCGCCGACAGTTCGTCGCTTCGCCCCGGCGCTTCGCCGAGCCAGAACGGAATGTTCGGCGACTGGCCGCGTGCATCCTCGACGCGCACGCGGCCCGTCTCGACCCGGATGATCCGATACGACTGGTTGCCGAGCTGGAATACGTCGCCGGCCAGGCTCTCGATCGCGAAATCCTCGTTGACGGTGCCGATGTTCACGCCCTGCGGTTCGAGCAGGACGGCGTAGTCGGCGTTGTCGGGAATCGTACCGCCCGACGTGACCGCGGTGAGCCGCGCGTTGCGCCGCCCGCGCACCGTGCCGCCGACGATGTCGCGATGCAGATACGCGCCGCGCGGCCCGCGCCGGGTGGTGAAGCCCGTCGCGAGCATCGCCATCACGTCGTCGAACTGCTCGCGCGGCAGCGCCGCATAGGGCGCCGCGCGGGTCACGCAGCGATACAGCGCCGTCTCGTTCCACTCGGCGCAGCCGGCTTCGGCGACGATCTGCTGCGCGAGCACGTCGAGCGGCGCGCGCGGGATGCGCAGCAGGTCCAGCTCGCCGCGCCGGATGCAGTCGAACAGCGCCGCGCATTCGATCAGTTCGTCGCGCGACAGCGGGAACAGCCGGCCTTTCGGCATTCCGCCGACCTGGTGGCCGGAGCGGCCGACGCGCTGCAGGAACGGCGCGATCGCGCGCGGGGAGCCGATCTGGCAGACCAGATCGACGTCGCCGATGTCGATGCCCAGTTCGAGCGACGCGGTGGCGACCAGCAGCTTGAGCTTGCCGTGCTTGAGCCGCTGCTCCGCGTCGAAGCGGTGCTCTTTCGCGAGGCTGCCGTGATGGGCGGCGATCGCCTCCTGACCGAGCCGGTCCGCGAGGTGGCGCGCGGTGCGCTCGGCCATCCGCCGCGTATTGACGAACACCAGCGTCGTGCGGTGCGCGGCGGCCAGCTCCGCGATCCGGTCGTAGACGCGCTCCCATGCCTCCGTCGACATCACGGGTTCGAGCGGAACGGGCGGCAGTTCCAGCGCGAGGTCGCGCTCGCGCGCGTGGCCGGTGTCGACGATCGCGCAGTCGAGCGGCGCGTCGTCGCGGCCGCCGACGAGGAATCGCGCGACCGCCTCGACCGGCTTCTGCGTCGCGGACAGTCCGATGCGCGGCAGCCGGCGTCCCGTCAGCGCGTCGAGCCGTTCGAGCGACAGCGCGAGATGGCTGCCGCGCTTGCTGTTCGCGAGCGCATGGATCTCGTCGACGATCACCGTGCGCACGGTCGACAGCATGCGCCGCCCCGAGTCGGACGACAGCAGCACGTACAGCGATTCCGGCGTGGTGACGAGAATATGCGGCGCGCGCTTGCGCAGCGCGTTGCGCTCCGCCTGCGTCGTGTCGCCGGTGCGCACCGCCGTGCGGATCGCCGGCACCGGCAGGCCGCGCCGCGCCAGCTCGGCGCCGATTCCGGCGAGCGGGGCGTCGAGATTGACGTGGATATCGTTGGACAGCGCCTTCAGCGGCGATACGTAGAGCGTGAGCGTCGCGTCCGGCAGCGTGCCGCCGTGCGCGAGCGCGTCGCGGACCAGATCGTCGAGCGCGGACAGGAACGCGGTCAGCGTCTTGCCGGAGCCGGTCGGCGCGGCGACGAGCGTCGAGCGGCCCGCCTTGATGTGCGGCCACGCGCGGGCTTGCGCGCCGGTAGGGGCGGCGAAGGTCTGCGAGAACCAGGCGGCGACGGCGGGATGGAACGCATCGAGCGCGCCGGCGGGACGGGTGACGGTGACGTCCATCGGGCGGTAAATGGGGCGAGAGCCGGGCGCGACAGTGCGTCCGGCCAAGCCGCCAGTGTGCCAGAGGCGGCACGGATGTGCTGGCCGACGTGCGTGCTTTCGGCGATCCGCGCGCGACCCGGGATCGAGGGCGGCGGCCGCCCGACGGGAGGCCGCGTGCGGCGCGGTCATGCGGATCGCGCGCGCGGCGGCCGATGCGCCTACACGTTGCGCAGCCACGCGAGCCAGTGGCCGAGCGGCGCCGCGTGTCCCCATGCCGCCTGGGTGAACCACAGCGCGCCGGCCCATGCCGCCGCGACGACGAGCAGGTCGCAGCGGCCGCTGTTCCACCAGTTCAACGAATGACGCTTCCAGAGCCACGGTACGCCGAGCGGATTCGGCCAGTCGGCGAGCAGGTGCATCAGGCCGCCGCACGCGAAGCCGACGAGCGGCGCGGCCCACGGGTGAGGATGGCCGAGCGCGCGATAGCCGACGACCAGCGCCGCGAGCCAGCCGATGCCCCAATGCGTGAGGGTGCGATGCGTGATCCAGAGCCGCCGCGCGCGGGTCCACCACGCGATCTCGAGCCAGTCGGGGGCGGTGCCGCCCGCGACGCCCGCCGCGAACGCGGCGAGACTGCCGATGTGCCACGGTCCCGCCGCGCCCGCCTGCGCGACCAGCGCGGCGGCGATGAGACCCGCGGCCCAGCCGGTCGCGTGATGTGCTGCGTGTGATGCCATACCGGGAAGCGTGGGTGCGCCGCAAAAAACGAAAGGGCGCTATCTTCGCAGATTGCCGCGCGCGGCGGCGCAGGCGGCAGGCAAAATTTCCGATGCCGCCTCGATCGGCCGCCATTTGTCGGCAACGTCCCGGGATGTCCGCCGCGCGGGGCCCGGCGTGCGCGGCACCGCTGCCGAGCGGGCTTTTTGTATACCCGCCGCCGCGTGCTATAAGCGCTGGACAGGCTTCGCTTCAAGTCCCGACGAGGAGATCAACATGGGAGACATGCAATGAGTATCGTGAACCGCTTCAAGACGTCGGGCGCCGTCGCGCTGGTGACGGCCGCCGCGACCGGGTTCATGCCGAATGCGCCCGCCTATGCGAAGGTGTCGCAGCACGCGGTGCTGACCAGTTCGGCGGTCGCCGTCGCCGACAGGTACAGCGCCGACGCCGCCGAGCAGATCCTCAAGGAAGGCGGCAATGCGATCGACGCCGCGGTGGCGATCGCGTTCACGCTGGCCGTCACGTATCCGGAGGCCGGCAATATCGGCGGCGGCGGCTTCATGACCGTCTACATGGACGGCAAGCCGTACTTCCTCGACTATCGCGAGCGCGCGCCGCTCGCGGCGACCCGCGACATGTACCTCGACAAGAGCGGCGAGGTCGTGCCGGGCATGAGCCTGTACGGCTATCGTGCGGTCGGCGTACCGGGCACCGTCGCCGGGATGTGGGAGGCGCAGAAGCGCTTCGGCAAGCTGAAGTGGAAGCAGGTGCTCGCGCCGGCGCTTCGCTATGCGCGCGACGGCTTCGTCGTCGACGAACAGCTCGCGCAGCGCGCGGTGGACGCGTCGAAGGAATTCGGCGGCAAGACCAATTTCGACCGGTACTTCGGCGCGATGAAGGTGGGCGCGAACTTCAAGCAGCCCGATCTCGCTTCGGTGCTGGCGCGCATCTCGAACGACGGCGCGAAGGATTTCTACGACGGCAAGACGGCCGACCTGATCGCCGCCGCGATGAAGCAGGGTGGCGGGCTGATCACGAAGCAGGATCTCGAGCAGTACAAGGCGGTATGGCGTCAGCCGATCGAGGCGAGCTGGAACGGCTATCGGGTGATCACCGCGCCGCCGCCCAGCTCGGGCGGCATCGGCCTCGTGCAGCTGTTGAAGATGAAGGAGGACCGCAAGGCCGATTTCGACGGCGTGACGCTCAATTCGCCGCAATACGTGCACCTGGTCGCCGAAATCGAGAAGCGCGTGTTCGCGGATCGCGCGCAGTATCTCGGCGATCCCGATTTCTATCAGGTGCCGGTCGCGCGGCTGACGAGCGACGCGTATATCGCGAGGCGCGCCGCCGAGGTGAACCCGGCCGCGCCGTCGGATACCAAGAGCGTGCAGCCCGGCCTCGGCACGTCGATGCCGGAGAAGGCGGAAACGACGCACTTCTCGGTGGTCGACAAGTGGGGCAACGCGGTGTCGAACACCTATACGATCAACGGCTATTTCGGCTCGGGCGTCGTCGCGGACGGCACCGGCATCGTCCTCAACGACGAAATGGACGATTTCTCGGCGAAGCCGGGTGTCGCGAATATGTTCGGCGTGGTCGGCAGCGACGCGAATGCGATCGAACCGAAGAAGCGGCCGCTCTCGTCGATGTCGCCGACCATCCTGACGAAGGACGGCAAGGTGTCGCTCGTGATCGGCACGCCGGGCGGCTCGCGGATCTTCACGTCGATCTTCCAGGTGATCAGCAATGTCTACGACTTCAAGATGCCGCTGAAGGAGGCCGTCGGCGCGATGCGCTTCCATCATCAACTGCTGCCGCCGAACACGATCTTCTGGGAGCCGTACCATCCGATCGACGGCGAGCTGGCGAAGGGGATCGAGGCGAAGGGCTATACGCTGAAGGGCCAGAATTTCAGCGGCGACATCCAGGTGATCAAGATCGACGGCAACACGCCGGAAGCCGCCGCCGATCCGCGCGGCCGGGGCGTGACCCGCATCATCCGCTGACGCGGCGCGGTTTCGCGTACAGTAGCGCCGCCGGACAGCGATGTCCGGCGGCGTTTTTTCATGCGGCGCGCCGCGTAGCGCCGCGCATGCCCACTCCCGTTTCGCGAGATATCGCTATGAGTTCCGTCGAAGTCCGGCTTGCCGTGCCCGAGGATGTGCCCGCGCTCGGGCGCCTGTTCGACCTGTACCGGCAGTTCTACGAACAGGCGCCGGACGCCGAGCTGGCCGAGCGCTTCATCGGCGAGCGGATGCGGCGGCGCGAGTCGATCGTTCTCGCGGCGCAACAGGCGGACGGCGCGATCGTCGGCTTTTGCCAGCTGTACCCGACCTTCTGCTCGGTCGAGGCCGCGCCGATCCTGGTGCTCTACGATCTGTTCGTCGCCCCCGCCGCGCGCGGCA
Organism: Burkholderia alba; assembly: GCF_034721475.1. Taxonomy (NCBI): domain Bacteria; kingdom Pseudomonadati; phylum Pseudomonadota; class Betaproteobacteria; order Burkholderiales; family Burkholderiaceae; genus Burkholderia; species Burkholderia alba. Next base: position 350,423 of record NZ_JAWJWL010000001.1, read on the forward strand.
CGGGCGCGGGCAAGGCGCTGCTGCTGGCCGCGCGGCTGCACGCGGTCGCGGCGGGCGTCGCGCGCCTCGACCTGAGCACCGCGCGCACCAACCGCGCCGCGCAGACGCTGTACGAATCGCTCGGCTGGGAGCGCGACGACGTGTTCTACGCGTACCACCTGACACCCTGAGCGGCTCGCGCCGTCCGGCGTTCAGTTGCGCGCCGGCTCGGCGGGCGCGGCATTGCTCGCGAGGAAGCTGTCGACGGCTTCGAGCGATTGCTCGTCGAGCGTGCCGAGGATGCCTTTCAGTTTCAGTTGCAGCTTCAGCGCGTCGAGATAGCTTTCGAACAGCTTCTGGCGGATGGTCGAGATGTCCGTGCGTAGGTTCAGCGTTTCATAGGTCGTGCTGTAGCCGACCTGATGCGCCTTGATCGACGAGTCGTAGGCGAGCCGCGCCGCCTGCAGCGATTGCTGCAGCGCGCGAATCCGCGTGCCGATCGATTCGAGCGCCGACAGCGTTTCGCGATGGTCGGTGCTCAGCTGCTGCTCGACTTCGCGCAGGCGGTTCTGATATTGCGTCGACACGTGCTCGGCCTCGACCTGCCGGTAATGCACGCTGCCGCCCGAGAAGATCGGGATCGTCACCTGCACGCCCACCGCGCTCTGGTGGAAATCGGATGCGTCGGTCAGACCGCGCAGATTCGGGTTGAGCCCGCGCGAGTAGGAGGCGAACAGATCGACGGTCGGCAGATGTTCGGCGCCGATGCGCTTCGCCGCGAGCCGCGCGACCTGCACGTCGCGGTACGCGCGCTGATAGGAGGGGTTGTCCTGCGGCTGGTAGTCGCCGGACGGAATGCGCGGCGAGGTGCCGCGCATCACGAGGCGGGGCCAGCGCGAAAAATCGATCGCGGAGCCGAGCAGGGTCTCGTAGCGCGCCTTGCGCGCGTCGACCTCGGTGAGCGCGAGTACCGCGTCGGATTGCGAGAGCGCCCGGCGCGCCTCGATCTCGGCGGTGTCGCCGATCGTCTTCATGCCCAGTTGCGCCATCCGGCGCGTGTCGCTTTCGAGCCGCGTGAGCGCCTTCACCTCGTCGTCGGCGGACTGCAGTTTCTCGCGCGCGCTGAGCAGGTCGAAGCAGGCGTCGGATACCCGCAGGATCAGCTCCTGCTTCGCGACCTCGAACTGCTGCCTGGCCGATTCCTCGAATTCCTTCGCGCGGCTCAGGTCGTAGAGATACGGCATGTTGAACACCGCCTGCGTGACCTGCGCCGCGCCGTAGGCGGCCGTGCTGTTGCCGGATACGTCGATGCCGAACAGGTTCGCGTGCGTGCCGTAGCGCCCCCATTCGAGCTGCATGCTGGCCTGCGGCAGCATCTGCGCACGGGCCTGCGGATACTTCTGGCGGGCCGCATCGTACTCGGCCTGCGCCTGCAGGAACTTCGGATCGCTGACGACCGCATGCTGGTACGCCTCGTCGAGACAGAACGCCCGCGCGCTGGAACCGATACTCAGTAGCGCGACTGCAACGCAGGCCGCGAGACCCGTTGTGCCGCCGCCTTTCCGGCCGGTTTTTTTTGTTAAGTGAAAACCCGAATGCCGGAGTTTAGGTGGGGCACACAAATACGTCGTTTCAAACATCGCCGTCTCCGTTGTCCGCCCGTCGTCAAGGGGCGGGCGCCTGCATTGAAACGTTTCAATTGGCGGGTTTAAACAAAGGTATCAATTTGGGGATTGCCAACTGTCTCGAAACTCTTATATAAGGGTATCCGGATCTCTTGTTTCCGGTCTGCGCGCATGATAGCCTGATTTCGGCTCGTAATCGCGGCGATTATTAAATAAATGTCGTTCGGTTATTTACGGCCAGTTGCATATTAACGAAGGTTCTTGACGTCATCTTTATTCTTTACGAGGAGATAGTTATGAAGGTCATGACGATGGAACAGGCCAAACGCGTACACGGCGGCGGCCCGATCAGCTCGCTGGGCAGCCTGGCAGTCGCGGCAGCCCCGGTCGTGACGGCGCTCGGCCAGTTCCTGCCGACGCTCGGCGGCTACCTGCAGAACCCGAAGTCGTACAACAGCAACGGCAAGTAAAGGCAAGTCATCGCCTGCGCGGGGAGGCGCCCCCCGCGTGACATGACGCAATGCAATATTAAACGGTATTCCGTTTCAAATCGCGGGCAATAATAAATATTAACGCGCTCCGATTACGTAACGGCAATAATCAGGAGACGGCGATGTCGAGGCATCCCTGTGGGCGGGTTTTAAAAAATTATTTAAAGCCGCTTTCGGATTGATGACGTCGCTACAAGAGAAAGGCCACCCCGATGCAAGCCATTTCAGAACAGCAGGCCCGCCGGATCAACGGCGGCGGATCGTTGTACTCCGGCTCGGCGGCATACACCGTCGCGCTCGCCAATCAGTCGATCGGCCCCGTCATCAACGGGCTCATGACCCAATACCAGGCTCAGGCCGTCAATCAGCTGAAGATCGCGCTAGGGTCGAGCTGACCCGCGTTTCGAATTCGCCGCCGCTGCGGCCGGACCGTCCGGCCGCAGCGCCCGAGTCGCGTCCGCGCGGCGGCCGTTGAGGCGGCTGTCGCGCGCGGACCGGCATTGCTGTGTTCAGCGCATGTCCGCCTATGCTGTTCAATACGAATAAAGTCAGGCCTGTCCTGCAGGACGAGGTGACGGAGTGCGGTCTGGCGTGTCTCGCGATGATCGCGACCTGGCACGGCCGGGAGACGACCTTGCGCACGCTGCGCAACCGCTATCCGGTGAAGATCGATTCCGGCCTGTCGTTCTTCGATCTGATGGAGATCGCGAACGACCTGGGCATGCGCGCGCGCGGCCTGCAGTTCGACGCGAACGAGATCGACGCGCTGAAGCTGCCGTGCATCCTGCACTGGGGGATGAACCACTACGTGGTGCTGACCCAGGTCGGCTACGGCACCGTGCACATCGTCGACCCCGCACTCGGCGAAACGAAGCTGCCGCTCACGCAGGCGCTCACGCACATCACCGGTTACGCGCTGGAGCTGAATCCCGACATCGGCTTCAAGCATGCCGGCGCGGCCGACCGGATCCGTCTGCGCGACTACCTCGTCGGGCTGACCGGCATCCGCAAGAGCATCCTGATCGGGGTCGCGGGCGGCGTCGCCGCGCAGATGCTGCTGCTGCTCGGGCCGTCCTACGTGCAGCTGACGATCGACGAGGCGCTGAAGAAAACCGACGTCGACATCCTGTACCTGCTCACCATCCTGTTCAGTATCGTGTTCCTGTTCGACACGCTGTACGCGAACCTGGTCGGCAATATCAAGAGCTATCTGCGCAACATCGTGTCGCAGCAGCTGTCGGCCAACATGGTCGGGCATCTCGCGCGCCTGCCGATCGGCTATTACCTGTTTCACAACACCGGCGACTCGATCTCGCGGGTCGCGTCGGTCTCGGAGATCGGGCGCTTCCTGGTGGACGGGCTGATCGGCGGACTGCTCAATCTCGTCACTTGCTTGATGACGCTCGTGCTGATGCTGTACTACAGCCCCGTGCTCGCGGGCATCAGCCTCGCGGGCATGGTGCTGTTCGCGTTGAGCCGGCTCGCGATCCAGCCGCAGCTGCAGGACGCGATGTCGCAGATCCTGACGCGCGGCGCGGAGGCCGACGCGCTGCTGATCGAGAACATCCGGTCCGCGCATTCGATCAAGCTGCTGTCGTCGGAAACGTCGCGCAGCAGCCTGTGGGTGAACGCGTTCACGCAGAAGCTGCAGGCGATCCGGCAGCAGGAGCGTCTGCAGCTGCTGTTCGACGCGATCTCGAAGGGGATCGTGAACGTCGAGCAACTGGTGATCGTCACCTATGGCGCGTGGCTCGTGATGCACGGCCAGAGCACGATCGGGATCATCTACGCATTCATCCAGTACAAGAACCTGTTCGCCGACAAGTTCGTCGATTCGATCCAGCTGTACGTGCGGCGCAAGATTCTGCAGGTGCACATGGATCGCGTGGCCGACGTGCTGCAGACGGAGACCGAGGAGCCCGCGCCCGATGCGGCCGTGCGTTCGGTCGAGCATTTCGACGGCGCGCTGTCGATCCGCGCGCTGACCTATACGCCGAAGGGCGGCAGCCGTCCGATTCTGCGCGACATCCATCTCGACGTGCCGGCCGGCGCGAAGATCGCCATCGTCGGCCGCACGGGCAGCGGCAAGACCACGCTGCTCAACCTGATCTGCGGACTCTATGCGCCCGCGCCCGGCACGGTGCGGATCGGGGACGTCGATCTGGCCGAGGTCAACCTGCGGCTGTACCGCAAGCATATCGCCGCCGTCACGCAATCCGACCAGCTGTTTCGCGGCACGATTCGCGACAACATCACCAATTTCGCGCCCGCGCCGCGGCTGTCCGCGATGTTCGAGGCGGCGCGGCTCGCGTGCATCCACGACGAGATCGAGCAGCTCGACCATCGCTACGACACGCCGCTCGGCGATACGCAGAAATTCCTGTCGGCCGGGCAGATGCAGCGCCTGCTGATCGCGCGGGCGCTCTATTGCGAGCCCCGGCTGCTGATTCTCGACGAATTCTCGTCGAATCTGGACCAGGCGACGACCCACGAGATCTGCCGCAACGTGCTGACGCTGCCGTGCACGATCGTGCTGGTCACGCACGACGCGTCGATCCTGTCGATGGTGGATCGCATCTACGAGATGCGCGACGGCGTGCTGGTCGCGGCCGATGCGGCGCCGCGCGAACCGGAGCTGCCTCGATGAGCCTGCTGCGCCTGTTCCTGTTCAACGCGTTTTCCTATGCGTTCTTCGTCCGGCGCACGGTACGCCGCATCGCGCTCGGCCGTTCGCCGGACCGCGGGCTGCGGATGATGCGGTGGTGCGCGGGCACCTGCCTGCGCTGTTTTCCGTCGATTCGAGAGTCGATCGAGCGGTCGGTCGCGCACATGATGAGCGCGCACCTGAACGACGACCCGGCGCGCATTCGCGGCGTCGCGGACAGCATCGTGCGCGAGCTGTTCGAAGCCGAGCTGGCGGGCCTGATGCTGCGCACGCACAGCCTGGCGTCGATGAAGGCGCTGCTGGACGGGATGGCGTGCCACGGCGAGCCGGCGCTGCGCGCGGCGCTGGCCCGCTCCGGCCCGCTGATGCTCGCGGGGCTGCATTTCGGCAACCTGATGCTGTTCGTCACGAAGCTGCGCTTCCTGATTCCCGACGACCGCAAGCTGATGATCGTGATGCACAAGGATGCCCCCGGCGCGTTTTTCGACGATGCGACCCGCCTTGTCGACGAGTACGGCGCGGGCAAGATCGAGCTGATCGACATCGAGCAGCGCGTGCATCTGCGGCGGCTGGTCGCGAGCCTGCGGCACGAGCAGCCGGTGTTCCTGCTGTTCTCCGACCTGCACGGCCGCTTCGGCAAGACCAATCCGTGCCGGCTCGGCGGCCGCTGGGTTCGGCTGGCCGGCGGCGGCGTGAAGCTGGCCGTCGATCACGACATTCCGCTGCTCGTCGCCTACGCGACGGGCGTGCCGTTCCGCGACCGCTGCGCGATGCATTTCGTCGAGCTGGACGAGCGGGTCGCGCCGCGCATGCTGGGCGACGCGCAAGCCTCGTCGCCGGTGCTGGCGACCCATCAGCGCATCGTCGACAAGCTCGAGGAAGCGCTCGTCGGCCAGCCGGAGCAATGGCATTTCTGGGAGCACTTCACGCCTTACCTGATGCCGTCCCCGCTGCTTGAGCACGCGACGCGCGGCCCCGCGCGCGCGGCGCGCCATTCCTGACGAGCCGACCCCATGCCCCACTGGATCACGACGCTGAGAGAGCAGAAGACCCCGCGCAGGCTGATGCGCGGCACGACGTTCGGCACCGTCATCAACGGTGTCGTCGACGTGCCGGTGTCGATGCGCTTCTTCTGCTACCTGTCGATTGCGATGTTCGCGATGTTCGTGGTCGCGCTCGTCCGGCTGACCTATGCGAACACCGAGAGCGTGATGGGCATGCTGACGCCGCGCTCGGGGCTGATCGGCGTCGGCGCGCCGCCCGGCTGGGCCGTGCGCGACGTGTTCGTCGGCAAGGACCAGCAGGTGAAGGCGGGCCAGAAGCTGCTGAGCGTCACGCGCGACACGAGTTTCGTCACGCAGACGAACAACGTGCAGGGAATGCGCGAGGCGCTGAAGCGGCAGCGCGTGGAGGTCGATCAGCAGATGGACGCCGCGAAGCTCGAATACCAGTCGACGATCCAGCAGATCAACCAGCAGATCGGCGCGCTGGCGGAAAGCCGCGGCCTGATCGACAAGCAGATCCTGGATCAGAAACGCATCATGTCGGAATACGAGGAGCGGCGCGGCCGGGTCAGGCAGCTGCTGGGCGAACAGGTCGTCACGCTGGAACAGTACAACCAGGTGAACACCCAATACCTGCAGGCGAGCCAGGCTTACCAGGATCTGCTGCTGCGCAAGGCCGACCTGGTCAAGAACGTCATGAAGCTGCGCGGCGATCTCGATACGCTGCAGAACAAATACGACGGCTCCAACGCCGAGCTGAAGATCAAGCAGGAGGAGCTGAACTCGAAGGAATTCAATATCGACGAGAGCGTGAACCAGGTGCTGTACGCGCCGGCCGACGGGCAGATCGTGCGGCTCGATGTCGTGAAGGGCAGTGTGATCGACCCGCCCGGCACGCGGGTGGTCGAGATCCTGCCGGCCAAGGCGGACGGACTGATCGCCGAGCTGTACATCCCGTCGTCGAAGGCCGGGTTCGCGAAGCCGGGGCAGGAGGTGAAGCTTGCGTACGGCAGCTATCCGGTCGAGAAGTTCGGCACCTATCGCGGCACGCTGCTGTCGGTCTCGCCGGTCGCGTTTTCCGCGAAGGAGCTGAATCTGCCCGCCGAGTCGGGCACGCCGCAAACCTACTTCAAGAGCTGGGTGGCGCTCTCCGAGCGCACGCCGAGCTTCGAGGGCAAGCCGCTCGGGCTGAAGGCGGGCATGACGCTGAAGGCGGACATCGTGCTGGAGAAGCGCAGCCTGCTCGAATGGCTGTTCGAACCGCTGTACCGGATCCGTCAGCGCATGTTCGGCACGCCCGCTTGACGCGATGCGGATCGGCAAGCCGCACCGCCATCCCGATCCGCCGCGCCGCGCGCCGCTCGCGCGCTGGCTGGGCGCGACCTTGCTCGCTTGCGCCTGTTCGGCGCAGGCGCAAGCGCAGGCCGGCGGCGCGCGTTGGCAACTCGGCGCGGACGGCATCGGCTTCTATCCGGGCGGCGATGCGCCGGGCTTCGACGCCGAGGCGTGGGGGCCGACGCCCGACCCGTCGGCGGCGCGCGCAGCCGCGCCGGTGCGGCCCGTGCCGGCGTCCGGCGCGGCGCCCGAGCCGCCAGCGCGCAGGCTGTCCGATCAGACCATCACGCTGGGACTGGCGAGCGCGGCGCGAACGGCGCGCCCGCCCGGTGCCGAGGGCGACGACGGCATCGGGTTCGCCGACGCCGGCCCCGATCGGGAGGCCGATGTATCGCCCGGCGCGGCCCACCGAGGGGATTCGGACGCTGGATCGGCGCCCGGCGCCGCCTACGACGACACCCCGATACGTCCGCCCGCCGGCGCGTCGCCGCGCTTCGTCGCCGGCGTGCGCTACGATCGGATGCCCTACGAGCTGCATCCGATCGATCCCGATCTGCTGCCGGACTTGCCCGTCGCGCAAGGGCCGTCGCTGCTCGAACAGCTCGAGGGCGACGATCGCAACATGATCGGCATCGGCTGGCATTTCGTCGCGACCACGGGAAAATCGACGCCCGTCACGACCAAGACCAGCGCGCTCGGGCTCGGCAGCTTCGTCAACGCGGGCAGCGGCGTGTCGCTCAGCAACACGAACACGCTGGCGTTCACCTTCACGCACTTCTTCACCGAACACCTCGCCGCCGAACTCGGCGCGGGGATTCCGCCGGTGCTGACGCTGCGCGGCCACGGCAGCATCGGGCTGCCGTTCGACAAGATCTTCCCGGGCGTATCGGGCAAGCTGCCGCTGATCGATCTCGGCAACGGCAACAGCAATCCGCTCGGCACCACCCGCGCGTGGCTCGCGTCGACGATCTTCAAGTACTACCTTGGCGGCCGCGAGGACCGCTTCCGGCCGTTCGTCGGCCTGGGCGTCAGCTATGCGCGCTTCACCAACACCAATCTGAACCCGGTGTTCAGCGGCAAGCTGGCGTCGCTGGGCGGCCTGCTGTCGGCGGGCAATGCGATCGGCAACCTGCAGGCGCTGCTGCAGGATCCGAACGCGATCGAGCGGCTGCTGCAGGCGGGCGCCGATCTGGCGCTGCCCGCGCGCACCAACGTGTCGGCCACCATCAAGAGCGTGTGGCAGCCCGTGTTCGCGATCGGCGCGAGCTACCAGCTTACCCGGCGGCTGTGGGTGACCGGCATGGTGACCTATATTCCGCTGCGGACCACCATCACGCTCGACATCAGCCAGCCCAACAAGCTGCTGGCGTCCAACACGACCGACATCTCCGCGAATCCGGTGCTGGGCACGCTGCTGCTCAACTATCGGTTCTGAGCGGGGCGGCGGGTGTTCCGGCGCCCGTAATTCTTCTGACATCCAGGCCTGCGATAATCGCGGGGAATGCCCAGCGACGCTGAAGGAGGCGCGAGATGAGCGAGAAGGACAAGCCGGCCGACATGGCTCCGCTGCACGAACGTCAACGCCGCTTCGAGGAGGATCTGGTCGACGCGTACGACGAAGAACTCGAAATGGAGTTCGACGACCGCCGTTTCGATGGCGACGATACGCTGTTCAGCGCCGAGCATCGCGAGGCCCGCAAGCACTATTTCCGCGAATTGTTCCGCCTGCAGGGCGAGCTGGTGAAGCTGCAGGACTGGGTGGTCAGTACCGGGCACCGGCTTGTCGTGATCTTCGAGGGCCGCGACGCGGCGGGCAAGGGCGGCGCGATCAAGCGGATCACGCAGCGCCTGAACCCGCGGGTCTGCCGGGTCGCGGCGCTGCCCGCGCCGAACAATCGCGAGCGGACTCAATGGTATTTCCAGCGCTACGTCGCGCATTTGCCGGCGGGCGGCGAGATCGTGCTGTTCGACCGCAGCTGGTACAACCGCGCGGGCGTCGAGCGCGTGATGAATTTCTGTACCGATGCGGAGTACGAGGAGTTCTTCCGCTCGGTGCCGGAGTTCGAGAAGATGCTGGTGCGCAGCGGCGTTCAGATCGTCAAGTACTGGTTTTCGATCACCGACGACGAACAGGAGGTGCGTTTCCACAACCGCATCGAGGATCCGCTCAAGCAATGGAAGCTGAGCCCGATGGATCTGGAGAGCCGGCGCCGCTGGGAAGCGTATACGGCGGCGAAGGAGGAGATGCTGGCGCGCACGCACATCCCGGAGGCGCCGTGGTGGGTCGTGCAGGCCGTCGACAAGAAGCGGGCGCGGCTCAACTGCATCCATCACTTGCTGGAGCAGGTGCCGTATCACGAGGTGGAGCGCGAGGTCGTGCAACTGCCGATGCGCGAGCATCACGACGACTATATCCGCCGGCCGGTGCCGTCCACCATGATCGTGCCGGAGCTGTACTGACGCGGCGGCCGGGGCGCCGGCGGAGGCGGCCGCGCACCGGCCTACAATACGCGTCATCGCCTCTTTCGACGCCACGCCCTTGAAACGCAAAATGCCCGCGCTGAATGCGCTGAAAGCCTTCGAGATGGCCGGCCGCACCGGCAGCTTCACGCGGGCGGCCGAACTGCTGAGCGTCACGCAGAGCGCCGTGAGCCGGCAGGTCCGGCAGCTCGAGGCGCAGCTCGGCGAGACGCTGCTCGAGCGCCGCCACCACCAGCTCGAACTGACCGCCGCGGGCCGCGTGCTGTTGCGCGCGCTGCAGCAGTCGTTCGACAAGATCGAGCTGACGGTGCGCAGCCTGCAGGAAAAAACCCATCTGAACCGGCTGCGCGTGAACGTGCCGCCGACCTTCGCGGCGCGCTGGCTGATGCCGCGGCTGGGGCGCCTGCGAGACCAGCATCCGGAATTCGCGCTGAGCCTGACCACGCGCACGCACGACAGCCTCGGCCAGTCGCGCGTGCTCGATTGCGCGATCCGTTTCGGCGACGGCGAGTGGGATGAATTCGACAGCGTGCTGCTGATGCAGGAGCAGCACATTGCGGTGTGTTCGCCGGCGCTGTACGCACGGCTGCGTCAGGACGGTGCACCGATCGACCTGAACCGCTTCACGCTGCTGCACGTGCTCGCGACCGACGAGCAGCGCTACCTCACCTGGCAGCATTGGCTGAAGGCCGCCGGAATCGCCGATGTCGACACGCGCGGCGGCTACGAATTCGACCTGCTCGATCATGCGATCCGCGCGGCGGTCGACGGGCTCGGCATCACGATCGCGGACCGGCACATGGTCGCGCGCGAGCTGGCGGCGGGGCAGCTGATGCAGGTGCTCAACGTGCACGTCGACGGCCATCAGTCGTACTGGTTCGTCACGCGGCCGGAGCAGACCGCGTTACCGCATCTGATCCAGCTGCGCGAGTGGCTGCAGCAGGAGGTCTGGCTCGCGGAACACAGCCGGGCGCCGTCGACGCCCGCGCCGGCGCCGCTCCAGGCACGGCTGTGAGCGGCGCCGAGGGGATTGACAAAGGCGCGGGCATCGACGAAGCTTGCGTGCATGGACCGTCACTGCTTCCGCGTCGCGCACATTATTATTACCCTCATTCATCGAATGGTGGGTTAGCGCGCGTCTGAACGCAGTCACAGCAACCCGCCCCACGAGGCGGGTTTTTTGTTTCCGTCTCCAGGGCATGAAAAAGCACGCAGGAGCTTGTCATGCAGACCCTAGACGCGACCACGGCCACGCTCGCCGATTCGTCGGACGATACCGAACACGCGCCCCGTCCACTGGACGATTACCTGAAACGGGTGCTGACCGCGCGCGTCTACGACGTTGCGCGCGAGACGCCGCTCGAGCCCGCCCGCAATCTGTCCGCCCGGCTGCGCAACCCTGTCTACCTGAAACGCGAGGACACTCAGCCGGTGTTCTCGTTCAAGCTGCGCGGCGCGTACAACAAGATGGCGCACCTTTCCGCCGACGCGCTTGCCCGCGGCGTGATCACCGCGTCGGCGGGCAACCATGCGCAAGGCGTCGCTTTTTCCGCCGCCTGGCTCGGCGTCAAGGCGGTGATCGTCGTGCCCGTGACCACGCCGCAGGTCCAGGTCGACGCGGTGCGCGCGCACGGCGGCCCGACGGTCGAGGTGATCCAGGCCGGCGAGTCGTACAGCGATGCCTACGCGCATGCGCTGAAGATCCAGCAGGCGCGCGATCTGGCGTTCGTCCATCCGTTCGACGATCCGTACGTGATCGCCGGCCAGGGCACCGTCGCGATGGAAGTACTGCGCCAGCACCAAGGTCCGATCCACGCGATCTTCGTGCCGATCGGCGGCGGCGGGCTGGCCGCCGGCGTTGCCGCGTACGTGAAGGCGGTGCGCCCCGAGATCAAGGTAATCGGGGTGCAGACCGAGGATTCGTGCGCGATGGCGCAATCGCTGCGGGCCGGCAAGCGCGTCGAGCTGACCGAGGTCGGTCTGTTCGCGGACGGCACGGCGGTGAAGCTGGTCGGCGAGGAAACCTTCAGGCTGTGCCGTGCGTATCTCGACGAAGTCGTGACGGTCGATACGGATGCGCTGTGCGCCGCCATCAAGGACGTGTTCCAGGACACCCGCAGCGTGCTGGAGCCGTCGGGTTCGCTCGCGGTCGCGGGCGCGAAGCTCTACGCGGAACGCGAGGAGATCGAGGGCCGCGCGCTGGTCGCGATCACGTCCGGCGCGAACATGAACTTCGACCGGATGCGCTTCGTGGCCGAGCGCGCCGAGGTGGGCGAAGCGCGCGAGGCGGTGTTCGCGGTCACGTTGCCGGAAGCGCGCGGCAGTTTCCGGCGGCTGTGCGCATTGATCGGCGAGCGCAACGTGACCGAGTTCAACTACCGGATCGCCGACGCGCAGGTCGCGCATCTGTTCATCGGCGTGCAGATCAAGCGGCGCGACGAATCGGCCGCGATCGCGCGCGCCTTCGACGCGCAGGGCTTCGCGACGATCGACCTGACCGGCGACGAACTGGCGAAGCAGCATGTGCGGCATATGGTCGGCGGGCGTTCGCCGCTCGCGCGGGACGAGCGGATCTTCCGCTTCGAATTCCCGGAGCGGCCGGGCGCGTTGATGAAGTTCCTGTCGTCGATGGCGCCGGACTGGAACATCAGCTTGTTCCACTACCGCAACCAGGGCGCCGACTACAGCTCGATCCTGGTCGGCCTGCAGGTGCCGCAGGCGGATTGTCCGGAGTTCGAACGCTTCCTCGACGGGCTCGGCTATCCGTATCGGGAGGAGAGCGCGAATCCGGCGTACCGGCTGTTTCTTGGCTGAGGGCGGGTCAGGCGCGCAGCGCGTGTTTGCGTCGTGGGATGCGGCAGGCGGAGGTGTCGCGGTGCGATCGGCGAGTCGCGGCCGCTCGCCGCATGCGTGCCGGGCGGCGCGAGCCGATCGACGGGCGATGGGCGATGGGCGACCGATCGCGATCGGAAGTTTTCCTGTCCGCACGATGCGGTGACAGCCGGTCGCCATGAGCGCGCCGTTGGCGAGCCGGAAAGGTGTAGGGACAACCTCGTGAGGCGGAGAGGGCGAGCGCGGCGCGACGATATGGTGTCGACCCGGACGTGCGTTGCGCGCGCCGCTTGCATACCGTTCGCTACCTGAGCTTCCAGATGCCCCAGATGGCGATCAGCAAGCCGGCGCCGTAGCCGACGGCCAGCAGGATATAGGTGTTCATGACCGGTCCTCGATGCGAAGGTGAGGCGATGCACGCGCATTATCCGCGCCGTGTCGCGCGGTTCGCGCTTGTAATGCGGGTGAAGGGCGAAGGCAGGTCGGCCGACAGCGTCGGGACGCTACAATCAGGCGCCGTATCCTACCTACGCCTCCTTACAAAACGCATGTCGGGCTCGTCCGTTTCCAGATCGAATCTTCCTTGGGGCCTGCGCTGGGTCGCGCTGTGGGGCCCGGGCCTGCTCGTGATGCTGGCCGATTGCGATGCGGGCAACGTCGTCACCGCCGCGCAGGCCGGCGCGCAATGGGGCGCGCAGCTGCTGCCGCTGCTGCTGGGTTTGATTCCGCTGCTGTACGTCGTGCAGGAATTGACGGTGCGGCTCGGCATCTTCACCGGGCGCGGCCACGGGGAACTGATCCGCACGCACTTCGGTGCGGTCTGGGCATGGATCTCGGCCGCGGGGCTGGTGGTTGCCGTGCTGGGATCGCTGGTGACGGAGTTCACCGGCGTTGCCGGGGTCGGCGAGATGTTCGGCGTGCCGCGCGCGTCGAGCCTGCCGCTCGCGGTGCTGGCATTGATCGCCGTCGTGCTGACGGGATCGCACAAGCGGGTCGACAAGATCGCGATCCTGATCGGCGGATTCGAACTGATGTTCTTTGTCGTCGCATGGCGCGCGCAGCCGGACTGGCACGCGCTGACCGCACAGATGCTGCATCCGCCTCTGCATGACGCCGGTTTCGGCTATCTCGCCGCCGCGCTGATCGGCGCGACCTTCAATCCTTGGATGGTGTTCTACCAGCAGGCCGCCGTCGCGGACAAGCGGTTGATGCCGCGCGACTACCGTACCGCGCGGATCGAGACGGCGCTGGGTGCGGTGCTCACACAGACCTTGACGGGCGCGGTGCTGGTCGCGGCGGCCGCGACCCTGTCCGGGCACGGCGCGACGCATGCGCTGCAAAGCGTCGGCGAAATCAGCACGGCGCTCGAAACGGTGGTCGGCGCTTCCGCCGCGCGCGTGCTGTTCGGCGCGGGCGTGCTGGGCGCGTCGATGGTCGCGGCGATCGTTTGCTCGTTGTCGCTCGCGTGGGGCCTGGGCGAAGTGGCGGGCTACCAGCGTTCCCTCGACGACCGGCCCGCGCGCGCGCCGTGGTTCTACGGGATCTACGTCGCGGCCGTCACGGGTTGCGCGGGCATCGTGTGGATCGCGCCCGATCTGGTGTCGCTGAACGTCGCCGCGCAGGTGGTCAACGCGGTGATGCTGCCGCTCGTCGTCGGGTTGCTGATTGCGCTGAGCGTGACCGCGTTGCCGGCCGCGCGGCGGCCGCGCGGCCTCTATGTGTGGAGCGTCGCCGCGATCGCGCTGGCGGTGAGCGTCGCGGGCATCGCGGGCGCCGCGGCCGGATGGCTGTCGTGACGAGGCGAGGCCGGCCGGGCGGTTGCGGCGGCCGGCGCGCGCGACGGCGGCGGGGCGGAGTCGCGTCCGGCCCGGGCGTGCCGCGCGCCGTCAGTGCGAATGGCGGTGATGGATGTCGGGGAAGTGCGCGTGCGTATGCGTAATCGGCGTATGCCGGTGCGGATGAGCATGCGGTTCCTGTCCGTCCCAGTCGAAGTCGTGATCGTGCTGGTGATGTTCGTCGTGACGGTGGCGGTGGTGGTGTTCGAGCGAGGAATGCGTGTGCGCATGTTCGTGACGTTCGCGCAGATGCAGCCACACGCCGAACGCCATCGATGCGGCGGCCGCCCAGAACAGCGGGGACGGCCATGCCGGCCACAGGATCAGCGACAGGCCGACGCCGCACAGCGGCGCGATCGAGAAATAGGCGCCGGTGCGCGCGGTGCCGAGATTGCGCAGCGCGACGACGAACAGCACGAGGCTCACGCCGTAGCCCGCGAAGCCGGTGAGCATCGCGGCGGCGGTCTGGGCCGCGCCCGGCGGCGCGGCGCCGAGCCGCCACGCGATCAGCAGGTTGACGGTACCCGCCGTCAGGCCCTTGACGCAGGCGATGGCGACGGCGTCGTGAGTCGAGATCTTGCGGGTGAGGTTGTTGTCGACGGCCCAGCACGCGCATGCGGCCGCCACCAGCAGCGCGCCGGCGGGAAGGCCGGCCGCGCCCGGCTGCCAGGACAGCAGCACGCCGCCCGCGACGATCGCGATCATGCCGACGAAGATCTGCCCGTCGACGTTTTCACGGAACACGATCCACGCGATGAGCGCGGTGAACACGCCCTCCAGATTCAGCAGCAGCGAGCCCGTGGCGGCCGGCGTGGTCGTCAGGCCGAGCATCAGCAGGGCCGGGCCCGCCACGCCGCCCGCCGCGATCGCGCCGGCGAGCCACGGGAGTTCGGCCAGCGGGAAACGGCTTGCCTGACGCCGGGCCTCGGCGCCGCGCGCGGTCAGCCGGCGGACCAGCATGACGGCTGCGAGGCCCGCTCCGCTGCCGAGATAGAACAGCCCCGCGACCAGGTAGGGCGACAGCGAGCCGAGCAGCGTTTTCGCGAGCGGCGTGGTGGCGCCGAACAGCGCGGCGGCGAGCAGGGCGGTGAAGGCGGCGTTCAGGCGATGGGCGGGCATGGGGGCTCGGGGGCGTCGGCGGGATGGCGCGAAGTTGGGGGCGTCCGCGGCCGTACCGAGGACGGTGCGTTTTACGACGGATGCGTGAATTGATCGAGGTTGATGCCCAGCTCGCCCGCCATATGCTCGACGAGTGCCTGCAGACGGGCCAGCTCGGCCGCGAGATGCTTCTGTTCGGCCTTCAGCGCCTCGAATTCGGCGGGCGATCCGGCGCTCTCGGACGCGCCTGGGCCGGATGTTTCAACCGGTGCCATCTCGCCGCACAGCAGATGCATCCAGCGGCTTTCCCGTTCCCCCGGCGTGCGCGGCAGCTTGATCGCCAGCGCGGGCTGGCGTTCGGCGAGTTCGTCGAGGAACGCCTCGACCGACGAGATGTCGGCGAAACTGTGCAGACGCGCGGAGTTCAGGCGCAATTCGGCGGCCGTCTGCGGGCCGCGCAGCAGCAGCAGCGTCAGCAGCGCGGCCGACTGGGTCGGGATGCCCAGCACCCGGTTCATGTTGTGCTCGAAGCGCGGCACCCGGCTGCTGCTGCCCTCCGACACCAGGCTCAGGCGTTTGAGGCCGTCGATCGCGGTGAGGATCTCGGCTTCGGTGACGTTCATCACGGGCGCGCGCGCGGTTTTCTGGTTGCAGCCCGACGCCAGCGCGTTGAGCGATAGCGGATAGGTGTCGGGGACCGTGTGCTGCTTTTCGATCAGCACGCCCAGTACGCGGGCTTCGAGTGGCGTCAGCGCGCGGATCGCGTGGCGCGGAATGCTTTCGGGAGTGGAATTCATGTCGATGATGTCGCTCTGTGCCGCTGCTGCGTGGATGCCCGGCCGCGAACTTGCCGGCGGGTTTGGGCGGTGGGTCAGATGATAGCCGGGCTGGGCGCGCTTGGTAATACCGGGCGGCTGACGAAACGCGCGGGCCGACGCCTTTGGATCCGATCCCGGACCCATCCGTCCGGACGTCGAGCATCGCCCGAAAGATCCCGATAACATGGCTGCTGCCCAAAAAAGACGGAGCCGTGCCCATGACCGTGGAAATACGTGAAGCGGCCTACGAGGATGCCGAGACCATCGCGACGATCCATGTCGCGTCATGGCAAGCCGCCTACCCGGCGATCCTGCCGGAGCGATTCCTGAAAAACCTGTCGATCGCGGCGCGCACTGTCAGCTGGCAGAACCAGCTGCGGAGCGGGCAATCCCGGGTGTTGATGGGCCGTGTCGATGAGGCGGTCGCGGGCTGGGTTGCGTTCGGCGCGTGCCGGGACGACGACAAGGACGGTAATTGGGGTGAAGTGATGGCGATTTATTTGCTGCAGGCGTACTGGGGCCGAGGCATCGGCGCGCGCCTGGTCGATGCGGCGCGTCATGCGCTGCGCGACGCCGGTTATTCGCACGCGGGGCTGTGGGTGCTGGCGGAGAATCCGCTCGCGCGCGCGTTTTATGAACGCATCGGATTCCGGTACGACGACCTGAGCAAGGCCATGCAGATCGGCGGCGTTCCGCTGACGGAGATGCGATACGTGTGTGCGTTGACGGATTGATCGACGATGGGCGCGCGAGGCGGCATGCGTTGCGCGGCGGCGGGATGGTGGAGCCCGGGCGCAGGAGGCAACGAGGACGGGCACGGATGCTCGGCTGAAGAGGTTCTTCCCTGCCGCGCAATCCGACGCCGATCACGCAGTGCCCGGGCCGAGGCGCTCCTGCCGATCGCGATCCCGTTGTCGGCGAAGCTGGAACCCGCCCGACCGTATTTCACGAACCCATCAAATATTCCACTTCCCCGACGTCTCCAGCAAACGCTGCCTCAACTGTTCGATCTCGCGCGCCAGCTTCAGCGAGATCGACACGAATCCGGACAGCTGCGGCGGCGCTTCGTCCCGCAACGCGGCCTGCGGATGCGCGTCGGCGATCGGCTTGAGACGGCCGAGCGTGCCGTACTTGAGCGCGCGCCCGGCGCCGATCAACATGTCACGGATCTTCCGGTTCTCGCGTCCGAGCGCATGCCGGATGAACTGCCGGCCGTCGGGATCCTCGGGCCCGGGCTGCATGCCCGACAGCATCTCGAGCGCGCTGATGCATTGCCGCAGCCCGTGCTGGATCGCCTCGAGCTGCGCCATCGACACGTCGGTTTCCTTCGATACGGAGGGCATCAGCGATCTCAGCTGAACCAACAGCGCGCTCAATGCCGCCATCTCCTTCAGATGCTCGTTGTCGCTGGCATAGCGTTTCGAACTGATCCGCGCATGGACGGCCGCGCAGCCGCGCAGCGAGTCGGCGAGCGTGTAGCGCCACGAATAGGTCGCGTAGAGCGGCAGCGCGAACGAGAACGACAGCGCGAGCGCGATGCCGATCAGGACGTTCACCGCGCGCCACAGGCCGTCGGCGATGCCGTTGTCGCCGTGCCCGGCGACGATCACGAGCGTGATCGCCGACAGCAGCGCGATATAGCCGGCCTTGCCGATCGCGTGATAGGCGAACAGCCCGCAGGCGAGGGTCATCAGCAGCGCGGTCAGCAACGGCCATCCGGTCACCGATTGCAGCAGAATCAGCAACAAGCCGACCGCCGCGCCGATCACGGTCCCGAGCGCGCGCTCCGCCGACTTCTTGCGGATATTGCCGTGATGCTGGAGCCCGCCGATCACGACCAGCACGGTGATCGTCGCCCACTCGCCGTGCGGGACCCGCAGGCCCGCCGTCAGGGCGATCGACGTCAGCACGCTCAGCGCGACGCGGCCCGCGTGGATCAGCTTCGCGTGGCGATAGCGGCGATGCGGGTCGCGCAGCGGACGCAGCGCACCGCGAACGAGCGCCGGCAAACGGGAAAGAGCGGAAAGACTCATGGTGGGACGGGCAGGGCCGGAAGTCGATGCGTACCCCGAACTTTCTCACGTTCTGCACGCCGCGCGATAAGACCGCCGTGGAAAATACCGCCCGAATGCATTCGATCCGCCTCTTGCGGCACTCGGTGCCGCGATGCGATCCGTCCGGCACCGAGTGCTCGCGATACCGGCTCCGCCCGCTGCTTGCCGTGTCGGCGAGCGGTCGAATCGCGGGAATGCGCTGTTGCCGCCCACGCTGTCCGGTCATGCAAAATGTAGCGCTGACGCCTTGGGCCGTGGCATAGTGCGTCGATCCAGCATAAAAGGAGGCGATGATGACAACGACGCTCGAAGCGATCCAGGCAAAGATGAAGAAGCTTCAGGCGCAGGCCGATGCGCTCATCGCGAAGAAAGCCCAGGCGGCGCTCGATCAGATTCGAGAGCTGATGATCAAGCATGGCTTGACGACCGCCGACATCGAAGCGAAGGCGAAGGCGCGCCGCGAGCGCGCGCGGGCAGCCGCCAACGGCAAGCTGCCGGCCAAGTACCTGAATCCGAAGACGGGCGAGACGTGGAGCGGGCACGCGCGTCCGCCCGCGTGGATCAAGAACGTGAAGGACCGCAGCCGATTCCTGATCGAAGGCGCCGCGGCGGGCCACGCGCAACCCGCGCGCGGCAAGGCCGCCGCGAAGGGCGCGCTGCCGCCCAAGTACCGCGATCCGAAGTCCGGCGCGACGTGGAGCGGGCGCGGTCCGGCGCCGGCCTGGCTGGCTTCGGCCAAGGATCGCTCGCTGTTCCTGATCGCGGGCGCGGGCGACCAGGCGGGCGCGTCGAAGGGGGCGGGCACGCGCGGCGCGGCGGCGAAGAAGGCCGGCGCGGCGAAGCGCGAGGCCGTGATTGTGAAGGCGGCGGCCAAGAAGGTAGCGGCCGGGAAGGGCCGTGCGGCCAGCAAGAAAACGGCGGCCAGGAAAGCCGTCAGCAAGACAGTGAAGGCCGGGAAAGGTGCCGCCGGGACGGCAGCAACGCCGGCCGTGAAGAAAGCGGCGGCTCGAAAGACCGCCGCATCCAAACAGCCGGCCGCGGGTTCCGCATCGGTTTCGACTGACGGATCGGCCGCGGCTTGATGCGGCAAGCGGGCGCTTGGCCCGCTCGCTCGATACGCTATGTCGATGCGCCCGGATTGCGTTGCCAGCCCGGGTGCTACCGCGCCCGGCGCAATCGATCACGGCAGCGTGTGCGCGCAGCGGCTCCGCCGATCGTCCGATGGCGTGAGCCGCTGGGCCCCGCTCACGCTTCGCCGAGCGTTTCCTGCCGGAAATCCGGACCGTCGGACGGCGTCGGATGCCGGTCGCCGGACGACGTCACCCGGCTGATCCACCACACGGTGATTGCCGCGACCGCGACCGCCGCCCATCCCACCGTGCCGTACCCTTCGATCCGGCCGTTCGGGCCGCTCGACAGCATCAATCCGCCCAGCCATGCGCCGGTGCCGGTGCCGAGCGCCTGCAGCGCGCTGTTGGCGCTGAGGAATGCGCCGCGCTGGCTCGGGGCCGGGACGGTGGTCAGCAGCGCCTGCATCGGCACCATTCGCCCGGACATCACGACCATGAAGAGCGCGAAGAACGGGACGACCGCGACGAACGGCAGGTTCGGCAGATGCGTGATGAACAGCACGGGCAGCATCGACACCAGCGCGAGGATGCGGAACACGTGATGCTTGCCGTAGCGGTCGGCCATGCGCCCGATCCAGCGCGACGTGAAGAACGTCGCGGCGCCGCCCGCCATGTAGATCCACGACAACTGCGCCGGTTGAACGCCGTGATTCGCGACCAGGGTCGGCGAGATGAACGGGATCACGAGCATGTGCGACACCATCATGATGAAGGTCAGCGCGAACGCGTTCAGATGGCGCGGATTGCTGAACAGCTTCCACAGGTTCGGCAGCACTTCGCGCAGCGCGGGCGGCCGTTGTCGCAGATGCTCGGCGAGCGGCGGCGCGATGCGCAGCACGCCGGACCAGATCGCGAGGGACAGCGCGACCAGCAGCAGGAACGGCGCGGACCAGCCGAAGTGCGCGCCGAGCAGCACGCCGGCGGGGACGCCCGCGATGGCCGCGAGCGAGAAGGCGGTCATGATCGTGCCGGTGGCCGCGCCGCGCCGCGCGATCGGGATCACGTCCCCGACGATGGCCATGACGATCGACGCCAGCACGCCGCCGGTGAGCCCGGCGAAGGCACGCGCGGCCAGCAGCAGCGGATAGGTATCGGCCAGCGCGCAGCCGAGGTTCGACAGCGCGAACAGCGCGTAGACGGCGAGCAGCAGGCGGCGCCGGTCGAAGCGGTCGATATAGGTGGCGGCGAACAGCCCCGACAAACCGGAGCAGACGGAGTAGACCGAGACCGCGGTGGCGAACGCGGCCGGCGTGATGCGGAACGCGTGCATGATCTGCGGGCCGAGCGGCATCATCACCATGAAATCCATGATGACGGTGAATTGCGTGAGCGCCAGCAGCCACAGCAGGCGGCGTTCATGAGTCGAACTGAGCGAATACATCGACGGTGATCCTTGGAAAAAGAAAGCCGCGAGGCTTCCTTGATGGGCGCGATGGAGGCGGCGGCGCGATGCCGGGCCCGACGCGAGCTTCGAGACTTTTCTCAGGATGGGGGCGCGGTGGGACGCGTGCTGATGGATCGGGAGCGGCTCAGCGGGCCAGGGCGCTTCTGCATCGTAAGATATGTTTTACGATATATATCTAAAGATAGTTTGTCAAACGTATTTTGTGTGACGGGCGAGGGTGGAAGGAGGCGGTATGGGGTTGAAAATTAGCCTCTTTTCATAAAGTTGACAAAAGCTATTGAAGTTTATTGATGATAGTTTTTTTTGCTGGGGCGATGGGCGCCGCAAAACAAAGGGCCCGTCGCGTGGACGGGCCCTGCCGGAAGGATCGGGGACGGAGCCTGCGCCGGGAAACCGCCCGGACCCGCCTCCCGATCCCTTGATCGCGACATCGCACTTCACATTGCGATTCCTGATGCCCCGTCGTACGGAGCGGGCAACAGGCGCACGGGACGGCGGCCGTTGCGCGTCACCTCACCTTCTGCTTCGAGGTCGCCACCAGGTAGTTCGGCGCTCCGTTGTGGCGGCCGGGAACATCCAGTTCGTTTTTCCGGCCGCGATGATCGATCTGACCGTTGTATAGCGATCCGCCGCCATCGAGGTTGATCGTGCGCGACGGGTGGCTCTGCGACTGCGATGCATTGTGCCGGTCGAGCTTGGTCATCGTCGCCGCAAGATCGGCCATCGTGACGCCGTCGCTGTGGCTTCCGCGAGTGGTGGCCGTGAACGACGCCATGCGGACCGCGTCCCAATGGGCGCTATCCGCCGGGCCGGACCCGTGGGTGGACGGAAGGCTGTTGCCGCCGTAGCCGACCTGTGCGGGCAAGCCGATGGCCGAGCGGGGGTTCGGCTGGTTGGCGTGGTCGAGCATCGGCCGGCCTTGCTCCGGGCGGTACTGGAAGCGCGGTTCGGCCATCTGCCGCGCGCCGAACTGCTGCTCGCCGCCGCGCGAGAGCAAAGGTCCGCTTTTGAGGCCGGACGTACCGAGGTCGACCGTTTCCAGAACGTCGGCGTATTGCTGCGGAGAACGAAGCGGGGGAAGCTGGCGTCCTCCCAGCGTCCGGTTGTTGCCGATTGCGGTCGCGCTCGGCACGCTGCTGTCGACATGCCGGGCCGCGTTGTAGAAACTTGCGTTCTGCATCACATTGACGTGAGCATCCGCGACCTGAGGGTGGTCCAGCAGTGCTGCGTTGATGTGCTGTCCGCTCATCTCCATCGGCTGACGGATCCGATCTCCGCCGACGGCGTGGAGGCGGAACTTGGAGGCGTCCATTGCCTTGTAGTGGAGCGTCTTGGGGTACGCGCCGGCGAACTGCCCCAGGCCGATCTTGGCGAACGTCTCCGGGCCGCCGTGGACGTCGACATGCACGACGCCGTCGTGCGAACTCACCTTGATCTCCTTGCGCGCGAGGTGGCCGCGCGCCAGCGCCTGTAATTGCGTGGCCGCCGTGTCGGGGTCCATGCGCGGGGCCGAGCCCGAGCCGCCGCTGTTGTCTAGTCCTTCGAACTGCCGGGGTGTGGCGCGTGCGCTGGAGCGCGACTGGCCAGCGTTGGATGGCCGCTGCGAGGCGCCTTGCTCTTGCGGTCCGGAGGTCCGGGCATGTCGCGACGCCGAGGAGCCGAGAGGATTGAAGCGGGTCATGAAGCCTCTCCAGTAGAAAACAGGGAACGTCTCAGCCTGCACAGAAACGCGTGGATCTGTGCATTCGAGTATGGGATGCCGGGGACGAGCCCCGCAAAATCGTGGTCGGGATGCCGTTCCGCGAACTCGAGCGCGCTTCGAATGCCGGCCTGTTCGGACGGCTCGTAGGCGTCGAGGAATTGGGCGGCCTCGTCTGCGTCGAAACCGGAGAACGACAGCGGCTCGCGCAGGTTGTCCATGACAGCCACGGGGATTCTCAGGAACAACGGGGCGTTTTCGAAAGAGTTCATAGTCAGACCGCGGTTGAAGAGGTGAATGTACCGACGCCCAGATGACTCAGGTTGTCGACAACCTGCTTGTGTTGTCCGACCGTCGGCCGATAGTGGCCGCTTCTCCGCGTCACTTCCTGGAGATGGCCGTTTGCCACCCTCAGCGTACCTGCTCCGGCAACCGGCGCGCCTCCCAGGAAGGACGAGTGATGAAATTTACCGACGGCGGGGCTGCACGAGGCGAAGATTCTTCCGTCGTGGTCCATGACGAAAATCGCGTGGCCGCGTTCGCCGCCCGCGCCTGCTTGACTGGTGTCGAAGCGCTGACCGTCGGCGGTGCGCAGGATGCCTTTGTGGTCGACCGTCAGTTCCCGTTCCGCCCGTTCCGACGAGGAGAGGTAGCGCACTTTGGTCCCCCACACGCTCCCCGTTTCCTCGCCGGCGTACTGCGCCATCATTGCGGCTTGCTTGTGATAGATCGCGCGCGCCGGCGCCGGAGAGGCGGGCAGCCGCTTCGTGATGAACGGATCGAGGTCGTCCTTGGAAATGCCGCGAACGGGGTTGCCGTCGGCGTTGCAAGGCTCGCCCGAGCCGAGCCGCTGGAATCCCGTCGGCGATTCGGCGGACCGGGCGATCTGCGCGTGGCCGTCGGCGTTGCAGGGCAGTGTGTCGGGGCCGCGAAAGCCGGTGAATGACGAGGTGCTGGGCGACACGATCGCCCGGCCGTCGCGCTCGCAGGCGAGCCCGTCGAGCGTCTTGAAGCCGGTAACGGAAGCGCGGCTGGGTGCGATGACGGCGCGGCCGTCGCGGTCGCAGGCGAGCCCGTCGAGCGTCTTGAAGCCGGTAACGGACGCGCGGCTGGGTGCGATGACGGCGCGGCCGTCGCGGTCGCAGGCGAGCCCGTCGAGCGTCTTGAAGCCGGTAACGGACGCGCGGCTGGGTGCGATGACGGCGCGGCCGTCGCGGTCGCAGGCGAGCCCGTCGAGCGTCTTGAAGCCGGTAACGGACGCGCGGCTGGGTGCGATGACGGCGCGGCCGTCGCGGTCGCAGGCGAGCCCGTCGAGCGTCTTGAAGCCGGTAACGGAGGCGCGGCTGGGCGCGATGACGGCATGGCCGTCGCGGTCGCAGGCGAGCCCGTCGAGCGTCTTGAAGCCGGTAACGGAGGCACGGCTGGGCGCGATGACGGCATGGCCGTCGCGGTCGCAGGCGAGCCCGTCGAGCGTCTTGAAGCCGGTAACGGAAGCGCGGCTGGGTGCGATGACGGCGCGGCCGTCGCGGTCGCAGGCGAGCCCGTCGAGCGTCTTGAAGCCGGTAACGGAAGCGCGGCTGGGTGCGATGACGGCGCGGCCGTCGCGGTCGCAGGCGAGTCCGTCGAGTGTCTTGAAGCCGGTAACGGAGGCGCGGCTGGGCGCGATGACGGCATGGCCGTCGCGGTCGCAGGCGAGCCCGTCGAGCGTCTTGAAGCCGGTAACGGAGGCACGGCTGGGCGCGATGACGGCATGGCCGTCGCGGTCGCAGGCGAGCCCGTCGAGCGTCTTGAAGCCGGTAACGGAAGCGCGGCTGGGTGCGATGACGGCGCGGCCGTCGCGGTCGCAGGCGAGTCCGTCGAGTGTCTTGAAGCCGGTAACGGAGGCGCGGCTGGGCGCGATGACGGCATGGCCGTCGCGGTCGCAGGCGAGCCCGTCGAGCGTCTTGAAGCCGGTCACCGAAGCGCGACTGGGCGAGATCACCGCATGGCCGTCACGGTCGCAAGCAAGTCCTTCCGACGTTTTGAAGCCGGTAATCGACGAGCGGCTGGGCGAGATCACGGCGTGGCCGTCGCGGCCGCAGGCGAGTCCTTCCGCTGTCTTGAAACCGGTGATCGAAGCGCGGCTGGGCGAGACCACGGCGTGGCCGTCGCGGCCGCAGGCGAGTCCTTCCGCTGTCTTGAAACCGGTGATCGAAGCGCGGCTGGACGAGACCACGGCGTAGCCATCGCGGTCGCAGGCGAGTCCGTCGAGCGTCTTGAAGCCGGTCACCGAAGCGCGGCTGGGCGCGATCGTCGCGCGACCGTCGCGGCCGCAGGGCATGCCGTTTTCCAGTCGATAGCCGGTGGCCGAGGAGCGGCTGTGAACGATATGTCCGGCGCTTTGGCCGGGCGCGCCCCCTTTGAGTCCCGCCGCGCTCGCGTCGACCGCGACCCGGCCGCCGTCCGAGGACGACACCAGCCTCAAGCGACCGGCGTCCCGATGGTTTTGCTGGTCGAAGACCTCGAAGCTGTGTCCATCGGGATGCGCTATGCCGACCACGGCCACGGGCGGCTCGGCACTGCCGGGCTTGACGAACTCGACGACCTGAAGCCGTTCGCCGCTCGGGTGCCGTCCCAGTCCCGCGCCCGCGTCGTATCGCGCTCCCGGGGGAATTTCAAGCGTATCGCGACCCAGCTTGAGTGGGGCCTCGCCGTGCGCGGATGACTTCGGCGGTAGTTCAGCGCGCGGTGCCGGCGTGCCGCTGGCGTGCGACGGATGACGCGCCGGCAATGCGTTCCGCAAGGGGGAGGCGCGCGGACGCGCGGATACCGGTCGGGGTGACGATGCGTCGGCCGGGAGGCCGGCTTCCTGCACCGGATTCAAGGATTTCGATGTGACCTTCATGAAGGTGCTCGAAAAAAAAGCTGATTGGGCGGCGCCTCGATGCTCAACGAACCGGGACGGCCTGTGAGGCGATGAGTAAGCGGCTGTGCTTCAGATGAATCGATGTTAGGTGGGGCATGCGATGGGCTTTGTCGAAACCCGAAGCTGAGGCCACGAGAGCGAAGCCGGCTGCATGCCGACGGCAAATATCGCGTGACTGACGGCACGGTTGCCGGGCGATCGCGGGTTGCCGCGCGGAGCGCATCGCGGATTGACGGCCGTGCTCGGATCGTCACAGCGATGGCCGCGCGACACTCGATGGGCTCACGCCGGGCGAGCAAGAGAGAAAGGGGCAGGGCACGCGGTATGCCGACGACCCGCACGACGCCGATCGGTGGCCGGATCGCGGTCGATCAGGGGGGCTGTCATCGAACACGCGGCGCTTTCGGTGCGGGCCGTATTCGCGATGTGAACGGCGTCGCCCGGTGTGATCGCGCGGCCAACGGCCGGTGCCGATCGTCGATGCATCTCGATGCATGGGCGTCGTATTCGTGCGCAATCTCGCCCTGTCTCCAGGTCGACTGACCCGGCTGTCATTCGATCCGCTCTTCCGGCGCAGGAAGCAAAACCGAATCCGCCATTTCAGGATGGCTGACATGAACAAGTACAAACGGCTGGTGATCCTTTCGGCAAACGCCTCCCTCATTCATACCGTCAGCGAAAAGATCAAGGGATCCGAATACAAGCAGCACATGATCCATAGCGGAGCGGGGCTGGCGAACCGGGTGACCGATGGCGTGTTTTGCCTGATGCTGGTCGGATACGACGACGTGAAATCTCCGGACGGCCAAGCGCTTCTCGCCAGACGGAAAAGCGCGTTGATCGGGATGCCGATCGTCGTCGTGATGCCCGACGAGGAAGACGAGATATCCGGGATCGCCGTGCTGGACGCCGGCGCGGATGCCTTCGTAGCGGCAACGGCTTCCCGGTCGTTCTTCATGTCGTATGTCGGCGCGCTGGTGCGCCGCGCCGAGATCGGCACGGGCGGCCTATCCAGCGAGGTGTATGGAGGCTACGAATTCGATTTGCTCGGTCGAAGGATATTTCTGTTCGGCGAAAGTGTTCCGGTCAATACCGCCGATTTTTATCTGTGCCTGTTGTTGTTCAGGAATCTCGGCCGGCTGCTGCCCGCGAATCAAATCGCGGAATCGATCTGGGGCGACTCGGCCGAATCGGCGGCCGCGCGAATCCGAATGGCTATTGTCAGTCTGAAGAGAAAATTGAAGCTCGGCGCTGAAGGCGGTTACCTGATCAAGTCGATCAGGGGATACGGATACCGGCTGGATGCCGTCGAACCCGTTTGCGCCTCCGTCGACTAGACGGGCAGCCAAGCGAGCGTCTGCTTCAATTCAAACCGGACGACGCTGCCTGCAGCGAGCGCCGTGTCCGCCCGTAATCGGCCCGATTCGACGGGCCGCGGCCGATCCGCACGCCGGGATGTCGAGGCATCGATTGATCTGCTGCTCCATGACCGGCACGCGCGATCGGCGCCGTCGCGCGTTTCCCCAATGCGTGTCGCACCGAATTTCGCGAACCATGTCATTGCCGCTGCCGCGTGTCCGGTCTCGGCGCGCGAGACGGTCGAACGCAGCGGCCCGCCGAGTTCGCGCGCGCGCGTCCGGCTATCGGCGTTGTGGAATCGATGCGCTCGGGATGAGCCACGTGCGGTTGCCGTGGCGTGGCGCCCAGGGTACGCCGCGCTACCTTCGTGCAGACCTGCGTCCCGGATACGCGAGCGGATCTCCGGCCAGGCGCTTGCGCCTTGCGGCATCTTTCCCCATGGGACGGCTGTCCGCGTCGATGGGCTGCCGCGCGGACACCGCCGTTTCGATCGGCGGGCAATCGCCAGCCGGCGATGATTCGCGTGAAACCGATGCGGCGCGCGGGTGGACGGTGCCCCGCGCGCCGCATCGCGGCCGCGATGTCAGAACCGGTGCCGCATGCCGATGGTGGCCGCGATCTGCGTATTCGTCGACGATGCCGCGAGCCCGTTGATGTTCGCGAAGCCGAGCGTCGTGCCCGACGCCACGCCGCCCTGATGCTGGTACACGGTTTGCGCGTACACATCGGTGCGCTTGCTCAAGGCGTAATCCGCCATCAGCGAGACCTGGTGCCACTTGGGGCTGCGGCCGCCTGCGGCGTCGCTATAGTGGCCGTTCGTGAACGTGTAGGCGCCGGCGAACGACACGGCGGACGTCAGCGCATACCGTGCGTTGATCTCGTAGTTGTCGAAGCGCAGCGCGTTCAGCGCGCCCGGCAGCGACGAGGCGGCCGTGTCGTCGAACATCGAATGCGTCCACAGCGCGCCGACCGTCAACTGATCGAACGTGTAGCTGCCGCCCGCGCCGAACACCCGCTGACGCGCCGCCGGGAAATTCGCGCCGTCGTTGTTCGACAGCGCGCCGCCCGCCGTCGTGCCGCCGCGATTGAGCTGCAGGTAGGCCGCGCCGAGATTGACCGGGCCGTTCGCATACGACACGCCCATGCTGTACGAACGGTTGCTCGCGAAGCCGCCGGGCTGGTTGCTGAAGCCGTACATGCCGCCGAACTGCAGCCCCGCGATCGTCGGGCTCGTGTACTTGACCGAGTTGTTGATATAGAACGAATCGTCGATGTTGTCGTTGTCGAACGGGTGCGCGGCGAGGTTGTTGCCGTCGCCGTTGTTCGCCATCGCGAGCGGGCCGAGGTAATCCACTACCGCGTCGTATTGCCGGCCGAGCGTGACGGTGCCGTAACGGTCGTTCTGCAAGCCGACATAAGCGCGGCGGCCGAACAGGGTGTTGCGGTACGACTGCGTGCCGTTGTTCAGGCTGAAACCGCTCTCGAGGCGGAAGATCGCGTGCAACCCGCCGCCGAGATCCTCGGCGCCGTTCAGGCCGAACACCGTGTTCGACAGCAGGCCGCTGCCTTGCTGCCACGTGCTTTTCCCCGACTGATTGTTCGTGTACGCGATGCCGGTGTCCAGCAGGCCGTAGAGCGTGACGCTGCTTTGCGCATGGGCGGCGATACCGAACACGGAAACGGACAGCGCGCAGACAATTTCTTTTTTCATTGTGACTTCCTGGAAAGACCCGATTCAACGGGAGGTGCGACGAATCGCCGGCGCAACCGGGCCCCGCGCGGGCCGGCCTGTGCCGGATCCGACGCGCGCTGCACCGATGATGCTGACGTGAACTGCCTGGCGTGCCTCGCGAGAGGCGGCGCGACGTGTCGCGCATGAGGGGGGATGAGCGTTCGGCGGCGGCGTTACGGCTGCCGCGGGTGCGCGGAACGTGCCGCGCCGGTGCTCAGGATGTGGGTGAACGCCGCGGGCGGCGGATCGGACCGAACTCGGCTTCGGGCAGCAAGCGCATGATCGACGACATCGCGGTCGACACCCGCGCCCTCGCCAGTTCGAGCTGCAGGCAGGCCCGGCCGGTCAGGTTGTCGATCGACGCCGTGTAGAGGCTCAGCGCGGGGCCGATCTCGCGATGCAGCGCGCGGCGCACCTCGGCGAGGCGGTCCGATTCGACCTGGATCGACAGCAGCACCGGATAGTCGGCAGCGGGTTTGCGCGGCGCGGCGGCAACGGTCGGTCGGGGCGCGCGAAAGAGGGGAAAGCGGATCGAGGCGGAATCGGTACGGAGAGGCTTCATGCAGTCATCTTCGCGCTGCGTCATCGCAGACACCACGAAGATCCGGTCTGGAACATGGCGAGCATTCTAGAAATCGCCGTGAAGCTTTGGTATATAGACCGCCGTCCGCTTCGAAAAAATCTCGTAAAGCCGGTGTGCGCGCTGTTCTCGACATGGCGCCGACGTGTCGAGAACAGCGAGTCGTCAATGCGCGGGGTGCCGGCCGAGGAACTGGCGTTCGCCGTCTGTCTTCCGTGGTAGCGATGGACCATCTGCAGAACCGCAACGCCTGAACCTGTTCTTATGTACGGAGCATCCTGACAAGAAACAGCACACTCGATCCGCCGTGCCAAACGTCGAATTTGTCGATAGCAGATGCTGTCGCGATCGTAATCGAGTCCAGACCAACATTCCTTGCGGGTGCGTTTTCTCAATCAGGTAGCGGAACCAGACTGTGAATGCAGTCGGTTCGGCATCGACCCGCTCGACCGGTTCTGCGAACTCGATCCAGCGGCAAGCGGTTGCCTCGACGGGATCGGGTTTCGGCGAACCATCAAATGTGCCGGCATGGATGTGCGTCAGTGCATGTTCGACAAGGCCCCAACGCGCTCGTCGACGTCGTGACCGTCGAGCGGGCCGACGTAGTTGAAGCCCAGTTTCTCGAAGAGCGTCGTGGGTGCGACCAGACTTTTCACATGCGCCTCCATCAGGTTCGCAAGGCAGCGAGAAGTCGAGATAAGGTCGAGCACCGTCTGCGTCTGCCGCTTGGAACGCGCATCGGCGCGGCCGGCCGTCAAGCGTCCCAGTGCATGTCGCAGCGCGCCGACAGGGGGCGAAATCGACATGTCGTTGTCGTTCAACACGACGATCAAGGGCAGGTTTTCCGCAGCCCCCGCATTGTTCGGCGCTTCGAAGGCATGCCGGCCGACAGCGCGCCGCAGCCGATCACCGCGACGCAATGACATCGAATGTCCGACAAGCGCGCCGTGTACGCCATGCCGAACGCGGCGGAAATCGACGTGCTCGAATGCGCGGTACCAAACGCATCGTACTCGGACGCGGCTCGGGAAGCCCGAGAGTCCGCCGAACCGCCGGATCGTCGCCATCGCATCTTGACGACCGGTCAAGATCTTGGGCGGATTCGACAGGTGGCCAACTTCCTAGACGATCCGCTCACGCGGCGTATCGAATACGTAATGCAACACGATCGCCAGTTCGATGCTGCGCAGATTGGAGGCTGGGTGGCCGCCGGGTTTCGACACGCTGTCGAGCACAAAAGCGCGCAGCGCCTGCGCCAGTTGCGGCAGTACGGTTCAGGCAAGCCGACGCGGATCGTCGGGCGGGCCGAGATTCTGAAGGTGGGTCGTCACGATTTCGCCTCGCGACGCGGGTGTTCCATTTCCCCGCGATGAACTACGCCAAGTTGTGGAACGATAAATGTGATCGTTTCCGTAAGCTTCACTGCTTTGCTTGCCACGCGATGTTGGGCACCTGGCACACCAGAACAGATTCTTGAAAACGCGGAATGCCTTGCATATAAATCGCATATCGGGTTTCGCCAGCATAGTGAGAATGCCGGGAAACTGCGAACACAAAGGATTGAAAAAACGGCGAAAAATAATCTTCCCGCAAGGGAAGTAAGATTGAGTTCTTAATTTATCCTTTCGCGAAGCAGGGCGGAGGGTGAAATTTTTCCGAGATCATCGCATCTGGTCTTGTGCCTGGTCGCCGGAAAGGATGAGCCTGGTTTGAAATCGCGCATTTTGACAATGTAGAGAAGCCTTTCCCTTCAGCGTCGCCGTGAAGCGTCTAGTTAATTAAACGCTCAGCTTCGACCCAGGAGCGCACAGTGAACACCATAGCGCTATCCAATTCACCCTCCGCGCGTATTCCGTTCGCTGTCATTCGTGGATCTGAAATCAGCTCTTATCAAGAAAAGGTTGAATCTGCATATCAGGACGATCCGGAAAACTGGAGCAAG
The DNA here is from genome assembly GCF_034721475.1 of Burkholderia alba. Lineage (NCBI taxonomy): Bacteria > Pseudomonadati > Pseudomonadota > Betaproteobacteria > Burkholderiales > Burkholderiaceae > Burkholderia > Burkholderia alba. Next base: position 381,392 of record NZ_JAWJWL010000001.1, read on the forward strand.
GCCATCGGCGATCGTCTTTGGTTCCAGTTCGGCGTATATGACCATCCGCACTCGCCGCAGCCGATCGATCTCGACGAATCCGGCCTCAGGTATTTCGAGCGCCAACTGCAGGTCGCTGGCCTGGACGTGCGTAATCATTCGCCGATCAGCCGGATTCTCGATATCGGATGCGGATGGGGAACAGCGCTGCGGGATCTGTCCCGGCGGTTTCCCGACTGTCGTCGCTTCGACGGCATCAATATCAGCGACCGCCAGCTTGAATATTGCGCCGAAGTCAACGCGGCAAGGGGGTTGTCGGACAGGATCAACCTGTTCCGGTGCAATGCGCTGGACCTCGATTTACTGCCGGATTCCGATCAACTCTACGACATCGCGATCATGCGTGGTGTGATTTCTCATTTTCCTTACGACCTGTTCGAAATCGTGATGACCAAGCTGCGACAGCGGATGGATCCTGACGGAACTGTCGTGGTGTCGGACAATTTATATAACGTCGATCTCTCGAAATACCGGTCGGATACCCCGGACACGGTTGACAGGCTGGCGTGCAAGTATCGCAAGACGCCGACGTATCTGCGCCAAGTGTTCGAACAAAGCAGCTTTCGTGTCGAGGATATGCGAATCCTGCCGGACCGGGCAGACGCGACGCGATGGCTGTTGAGCGTACAGGACAATATCGAACGCAATTTCCCGGCGGGCGTGGCCGGTGCGCTGGAGGAACTTCGCGTGATGTGCGAAAGCTTGGCCGTCGCGATCGTGAAGAATCAGGTTTCCATTTACAGCGTCGTGCTCAAGCCCGGCCGTTGAAGGGTGCCGCGAAACCTCGAACCCGAGAGCCGATCATGAAAGAGATTCCGAACTTCGTGCGCAACCTGCCCGGCCTGCCGAAACACGGCGAAAAGGTATTCCATCCGGATTTCAATCTGCAGCTGAAACCGATGTGGCATCCGGATCATGACGAGGTGGAGCGCCGGATCGCGCTCACTGACAGCCCGTACATCCTCGCTCACTACGGCAGCCAGAAAGCCGTGGACCATTATCTGGCACAAAGCATGCCGTCGTTCGGCGGGCTTTGCTATCCGCACACCCTGAAGGATCGAATCTACGATCTGGAAAGGATGATGAGCATCACCACGCTGATAGACGATACGCTCACCAACCCCGACATGCTGGAGCAGGGGCAAAGGCGATCGGCGCTGCGCCGGCACTATTTCGATGCCATCGCCGGCATCTGTCCGCCGGACTCGGCGCCCATCGCACAGTTGCTGTATGAGGGACTGTTGCCCATCAGGAAGCAGCTTTCGTCGAAACCGCGGGTCTGGAAACGCCTGGAGGACTCCTTGCACGTCCTGATCATCAGGCAGACGGATCCGTTGGCATTGAAAATGGATGAACTCACGTTCGAAGCCTATCTGGAGATGCGGCGCATCGACAACTACGGGGAATGGGCAGCCATCATGACGGAGTACGCGATCGATGTGGACATGACCGACTGCCTCGTGTCGGACCGCTCGCTTGCGGAGATGCGAACGGCCGCGATCGATTCGATCACGCTGGTGAACGATCCGTATTCGTTCCGAAAGGAAATTCACATCGCCGATTCGGTGAACTCCGTCTGGCTGTTGATGTATCGCGAAGGCTTGAAGCTTCAGGAGACGCTGAACAAATTGGCGACATTGGTCGCCGAGAACGAGCGCAATCTGATCGCAGCGCGCGACCGCGTCCTTGCCGGTCCGCTCGGCAGCCGGGACGATGTGCGCGCCTATGTGACCGAACTCGAGCATCTGGCGTCCGGCAACGCGGAATTTCACGCCATCAGCACGCGCTACCATGGCCGGGATTTCAAAGGGAAGCGGTTCATCTCTGGCGAGGTGACCATCCGACCGTTACCGTCTACCGACGAGGTTGCAGCTGCGGATCTGGAAGAGGCGCGGCGCCCACACTGATCCACGGCTGGGAGGGGGTGGGCTTGGCTGGTTGAGCTGATTGGGCTACTCAACCGCTATGTGCCCGACGTTGCCCCTCGTTGTTCCGAAAGGCAGGCGTGGAAGCTCAATCAGCCTGCCGTCCAGCTGACCACATTGCATGCCCCCGTCACTGGGTCGGGCATAGCGGCGGATGCACGCGGCCGCCGGTCGCCGTCTTGATAGCGAGACAATCCTGCTTATCGCAGCAGCATGATCGTGAGCCGAAACTGACGATCCGGGTAACGCGCGAGACCGCGGCCACCTGCGTAGAAATAAGCCGAGGAGCAGTTGACAGCGGGCTTCGCCACGCCGCGGCCAGGGAGAATTTTAATTCGAAACGCGTCACCGACTGAATTCAAAAGGGTTTCGTCTTGCGTCGTGGCTGTCTCTCGACGAGGTGACATCTTTGCTTCGCAAACGGTGACGATTTCACTTTGGCCTACGCCGCTCGGTCGATCCGGCGCGCGCGATAACCGGGCGGCTCATCGCCCGGCGACGCGTCACTGTCGTTCCGGCAGGAACCAGTTCATCAGCAGCGCGCAGATGCCGCCCGTCGCGACACCCGATTCCAGCACGTTCTTGAGCGCGTGCGGCAGGCTGACGAGGATCTCCGGCACCTGGGACACGCCCAGGCCGAGCGCGAGCGAGACGGCGATGATCAGCAGCGCGCGGCGGTCCAGCCGGATGCCGGCGAGGATGTTGATGCCGGAAGCGGCCACCGCCCCGAACATCACCATCGCGGCGCCCCCGAGCACGGGCTCGGGCACGGCCTGCAGCATCCCGGCGACCGGCGGGAACAGCCCCAGCACGACGAGCATGCCGGCGATCCAGAGGCCCACGTGGCGGCTGGCGATGCCGGTGAGCTGGATGACGCCGTTGTTCTGCGCGAACACGGAGCTGGGGAACGTATTGAAGACGCCGGCCAGCAGCGAGTTGGCGCCGTTGACCAGCACTCCGCCCTTGATGCGCTGCATCCACAGCGGGCCTTCGACGGGCTGCCGGGAGATCTTGCTGGTGGCGGTGACGTCGCCGATCGCTTCGAGCGAGGTGACCAGATAGATGATCAGCATCGGCACGAAGAGCGACCAGGAGAACCCCAGGCCGAAGTGCAGCGGCGTCGGGATCTGGAACAGCGCGGCTTCGCGCGCGCCGGTGAAATCCAGGCGGCCCATCGCGGCGGCCGCGAGATAGCCGATCGCGAGCGCGATCACGAGCGCGGTGCTGCGCACCCAGACCACGGGCACCCGGTTGAGCAGGATGATGGCGCCCAGCACCAGGCCGGAGAGCGTCAGGTTCTGCGCGCTGGCGAAGCTGCCCTTGGCCATCGCGCTGTAGCCGCCGCCCATGCTGATCAGGCCGACCTTGATGAGGGTGAGGCCGATCAGCAGGACCACGATGCCGGTGACGAGCGGCGTGATGAGCCGCTTCACGAACGGCAGCACGCGGGACACGCCCATTTCCACGAACGAGCCGGCGATGACGACGCCGAAGATCGCGGCCATCACGGTTTCGACCGGCGTGCCCTGCTTGACCATCAGGCTGCCGCCGGCGATCAGCGGACCGACGAAGTTGAAGCTGGTGCCCTGGACGATCAGCAGGCCGGCGCCCAGCGGGCCGAAGCGCTTGCACTGGACGAAGGTGGCGATGCCGGAGATCACGAGCGACATCGACACGATCAGCGTGGTGTCGCGGCTGGAGACACCGAGCGCCTGGCAGATCAGCAGGCCCGGCGTGACGATCGGCACCAGGATGGCGAGCAGATGCTGCAGGGCGGCGACGAAGGCGACCGTCGGGGCGGGCCGGTCGTCGGGGCCGTAGACCAGGTCGTGGGCGCCGTCGGCGTCGTCGGAAACGGGTTGGGCGAGGGGGGCGGGTTGCATGGCGGAACGGCCGGTCAAGATGGAAAGTGCGAGATTTTAACGGGAACACTCCGCCGGCGCCCGGATTCGCGTCGTCCGGGGCGGTATCGCACCGCCCGTCGCCGTCGGCGCACCGCATCGAGGTCGCGATGCGATGGCGGTTGCAAGGACGTTTCGCGGGACGGCGAGCCGGACGTGTCCATTCCCGGCGATCGGATTGCCGGCCCGCGCGCTGGCCGCGGCCGCTTCGCCGGGGCCTCGGCCGGTCGGGATTCGATCTCCAGGCGACCGCATTCGGTCGAGTAACATGATTTTTACGCAAGTTAGAGGCGAGAAATAGTCGCTTGTCGTGCGTAAATTGCATGACAAGAATGGCGCCTCACCCGCAATCCGTGCGTCCGGTCGCCAGCCGAAGCGATCCGCCGCTGCTTATCCGGAGGAGCCCGCCCATGCGCACCGAGCAACACTACGTGAACGGCCGTTTTACCGAAACCGGCGGCGATGCGTTCATCGCCGTCCACGATCCCGCCAGCGAAGCGGTGATCGCACGCGTGCCGGCCGCCACGCCGCGCGAGGCGCTGGCCGCCGTCGACGCCGCCGCCGCCGCACGGAAATCGTGGGGCAAGCTGCCGAGCACCGAGCGGGCGGCCTGCCTGCACCGGCTTGCCGATGCGCTGGCGGCGCGCGCGCCGCAGATCGGCGCCGCGCTCGCGCGTGAGTCCGGCAAGAGCGTCGAGGAGGCGACCAACGAAGCCGTCTACGCCGGCCAGATCACCCGCTATCACGCCGAATGGGCGCGCCGCATCGAAGGGGAAATCATCCCGAGCGACACCCCCGACGAGAACCTGTTCCTGCAGCGCGAGCCGATCGGCGTCGTCGCGTGCCTGATTCCGTTCAACTTCCCCGTGTACACGCTGCTGCGCAAGATCGCGCCCGCGTTGATCGCCGGCAACACCGTGGTCGTGCGCCCGAGCAACCACACCCCGTGCTCGGCGTTCGAGATCGCGCGGGCGGTCGACGACGCGGGTTTCCCGGCAGGCGTCGTCAACATCCTGACGATGGATCATGCGAGCGCCGAAGCGCTCTGCACCCATCCGGCGGTCGGCATGATCACGCTCACGGGCAGCGTGAACGCGGGCCGCAAGGTGCTCGACTACTGCAAGGCGAACATCGCGAAGCCGTCGCTGGAACTGGGCGGCAAGACACCCGCGATCGTCGAGCCGGACGCCGATCTCGACCGGGCGGCGCGGGCGCTCGTCGCGTCGAAGACCACGCATTGCGGCCAGCTCTGCACGGCGATCGAGCGCGTGTACGTGCACGACAGCGTGTACGAGCGCTTCGTCGCACTGCTGAAGCAGCACATGAGCGCGGTGCGGACGGGCGACCGCGCCGTCGAGCCGTCGCGCATGGGGCCGCTCGTCAGCGCCGCCGCCCGCGCGCATATCCACGGGATGGTCGAGCGCGCGCTCGCCGACGGCGCGACGCTGGAAACCGGCGGCGCGATACCGGACGGCCCGGGCTTTTTCTACCCGGCCACGCTGCTGTCGAACTGCCGGCAGGACATGGAGATCGTGCAGGAGGAGACCTTCGGTCCGGTGCTCGCGGTGTTGCGCTACGCATCGATCGACGAAGCGATCGCGCTCGCGAACGATCACCAGTTCGGGCTGGCGTCGGTGCTCTACACGGAAAACTACCGGGCCGCGATGAAGGTGGCGAACGCCATCGAAGCGGGCGAACTGTACGTGAACCGCACGCCCGCCGATCCGTATCAGGGTTATCACGCGGGCTGGAAGCGCTCCGGCCTCGGCGGCGACGACGGCAAGCACGGGATGCTCGAATTCACGCAGACGCGCCTCGTCGTCATGAAGTACTGAAGTCTTTCGGTTCCCCGGTCTTTCGCAGTTTTTCACGGCAAAACAGGCAGTAGCCGGCAGTACGGCGCGCGGCATTCGGAGGGCGCGCGCCGGTTCGAATGCCTACTCGATCAATAAGAACGTTTGGAGACGCTGGCCGACGCGAGCGATTCTCTCAGGAGAACAGTATGACCACGACCCCGACGACGCAATCGTCAAGCCTGGCGTCGCCCGCGGAAACCGCCGCGCCGGGCGGCACCCGCATGCAGCGCTACCTGCAGCTGCTGCTGCTCGTGATCGCGGCGGGCGCGATCTACCCGATGCTGTATCTGCGGCAGGTGTATCAGCCGACGATGCTCGAATTCTTCCGGATCGACGATGTGCAGCTCGGCTATCTGTATTCGTCGCTCGGCACGATCTTCCTGATCAGCTATCTGCCGAGCGGCTGGCTCGCCGATCGCCTGTCGCCGCGCTATCTGATCTGCTTTTCGCTGCTCGCGACGGGCCTCCTCGGCCTGATCTACGCGAGCGCGCCGCCGTTCCCCGTGCTGCTGGCGATCTTCGGCGGCTGGGGGCTGTCGACCGGACTGACGTTCTGGGCGGCCGTCATCAAGCGGGTCAACATGATCGCCGGGCCGGACGAGCAGGGTCGCTTCTTCGGTCTGCTCGACGGCGGACGCGGGCTGGTCGAGGCGCTGCTCGCGACGATCGCGATCACGCTGTTCGCCTACGTCACGCAAACGCGTCGCGGCTCTGACGCCGCCGGCTTCAGCCTGGTCGTGCATCTGTATTCGTTCACCTGCATCGGACTCGGCCTGCTGCTCGCGCTGGTGAAGGATCCGCAGGCGCGCCTCGGCCGCGCGAAGGCGGACGCGGCGCGGCGCAACACCGTGCTGGCCGACCTCAAGACGCTCGCGAGGATTCCCGAGCTGTGGCTCGTCACCGCGATCGTGTTCTGCGGCTATCAGGTGTTCTGGGCGACCTACAGCTTCTCCGCGTACCTGCACGAAGGCAATTTCGGGCTGACCGCGACGGCGGCGGGCTTCATCACGACGCTGAAGCTCTGGATGCGGCCGATCGGCGGCATCGGCGGCGGCTATCTCGGCGACCGCCTGTCGAAGGTCAACGTGCTGATCGGCGCGCTCGCGCTGGCCGCGCTGTCGCTGGGCGGCCTGATCGTCGCGCCGCCGCACAGCCCGCAGGCGCTGCTGGTCGTGCTGGTGCTGTTCATCGGCGTGCTGACCTACGCGGTGCGCGGCCTGTACTGGTCGCTGCTCGACGATTGCAAGGTGCCGCTGCACTGCGCGGGACTCGCGATCGGCCTGATCTCCGTGCTCGGCTATTCGCCGGACGTGTTCCTGCCGCTGATCAACGGCTATCTCACGCAGAACTTCCCCGGCGCGCCCGGCTATCAGCTCTATTTCGGCTACATCGCCGCCGTCGCGCTGTGCGGCGCGGGGGCGGCCGTCGCGCTCAGGCTTCGTCTCCACCGCAACCAGGAATCGTCATGAAGATCGTCTCGCTCGAAACCCATATCGTCGCCGTTCCGCCGCCGCATATCGGCGGGATGTACTGGATCTTCGTGACGCTCAGGACCGACGACGGCATCGAAGGCGTCGGCGAGATCTATGCGGCCACCTTCCATCCGAAGGCGATGGCGCCGATCATCGAGGACGTGTTCGAACGCTATCTGCTGAATCACGATCCGCATCACGTCGAGCGCTTCTTCCGCGAAACCTATTCGAGCGGCTTCACGCAGCGGCCGGACCTGACGATGATGGGCGTCGCGAGCGGCCTCGAGATGGCGTGCTGGGACATCGTCGGCAAGGCGGCCGGCAAACCCGTGTACGAGCTGCTGGGCGGCAGGGTGCATGAGCGGCTGCGCTCGTACACGTATCTGTATCCGAAGAACGCGCGCGGCGAGTACGACTACGACGATCCGGATCTCGCCGCCGAGTGCGCGGCCGAGAACGTGCAGCTCGGCTTTACCGCGGTGAAGTTCGATCCGGCGGGGCCGTACACCGCGTATTCGGGGCACCAGCTGTCGCTCGAGGTGCTCGACCGCTGCGAGACGTTCTGCCGGAAGGTGCGCGAGGCGGTCGGCAGCCGCGCGGATCTGCTGTTCGGCACGCACGGGCAGATGGTGCCGTCGTCGGCGATCCGGCTCGCGAAGCGGCTCGAGAAATACGATCCGCTGTGGTTCGAGGAGCCGGTGCCGCCCGGCCAGGAGGACGCGATCGCCGAGGTCGCGAGGAAGACGTCGATTCCGATCGCGACCGGCGAGCGCCTGACCACCAAGTACGAATTCGCGAAGCTGCTGCAGGCGGGCGGCGCGTCGATCCTGCAGATGAACGTCGGCCGGGTCGGCGGGCTGCTCGAGGCGAAGAAGATCGCGAGCCTCGCCGAGGTGCATTACGCGCAGATCGCGCCGCATCTGTACAACGGTCCGGTCGGCGCGGCGGCCAGCATCCAGCTTGCCGCCTGCACGCCGAACTTCCTGATCCAGGAAAGCATCATGACCTGGGGCGGCTTCCATGCGGAGGTCGTCAAGACGCCGATCCGCTGGGAGGACGGCTACATCATCCCGTCGAGCGAGCCGGGCCTCGGCATCGAACTGAACATGGACGTCGTGCGCCGCCATGCGCCCTACACGGGCGAACGCCTGCATCTGCAGATGGGCGCGCGGCCCGTCGACGTGAAAGACCTGTCGCCGGCCAAAGGCTGACGCGACCCGACGAACCAGCAGGAAGCAAGTCATGAAATACGATTACATCATCGTCGGCGCGGGCTCGGCGGGCTGCATTCTCGCGAACCGGCTGACGGAGTCGGGGCGCCATACGGTTCTGCTGATCGAGGCGGGCGGCCAGGACCGCTCGTTCTGGTTCAAGGTGCCGGTCGGCTTCACGAAGACCTACTACAACCGCACCTACAACTGGATGTACTACAGCGAGCCGGAGCCGCAGCTCGCGGAGCGCCGGCTGTACTGTCCGCGCGGCAAGGTGGTGGGCGGGTCGGGGTCGATCAACGCGATGGTCTACGTGCGCGGGCAGCGCGCCGACTTCGACGACTGGGCGGCGGCGGGCAACCCCGGCTGGAGCTACGACGACGTGCTGCCGTATTTCCGCAAGCTCGAAACGCATCCGCAAGGCGCGGCCGAACCGCATCTGCACGGCGCGTCGGGGCCGATCCACATCACCTCGATGAAGGCGGACGTGCATCCGATCGTCCACCAGTTCCTGAAGGGCTGCGAGGAACTGCAACTGCCGCGCACCGACGATTTCAACGGCGCGCGGTTCGACGGCGCGGGCATCTACGATCTGAACACCCGGCACGGCGAGCGCTGTTCGAGCAGCGTCGCCTATCTGCGACCGGCGCGCTCGCGGCCGAACCTGACCGTGATGTCCGACGCGCTGGTGCGGCGCTTGCGCTTCGACGGCAAGCAGGCGACCGGGGTCGTCGTGACGCACGCAGGCCGCGAGCAGACGCTCGACGCCGCGCGCGAGGTGATCCTGGCGGCCGGGGCGGTGGATACCCCCAAGCTGCTGCAGCTGTCGGGCGTCGGCGACGCCGCGCTGCTCGCCCGTCACGGCGTGCCGCTCGTGCATGCGTTGCCCGCCGTCGGCCGCAACCTGCAGGATCATCTGTGCGTGAGTTTCTACTTCAAGGCGAACCGTCCAACCCTCAACGACGAGATGGGCACGCTGTTCGGCAAGCTGAAGATCGGCCTGCGTTACCTGTTGACCCGGCGCGGACCGCTCGCGATGAGTGTCAATCAGGCGGGCGGCTTCTTCCGGGGCGCGCCGGAGGCGGACCTGCCGAACCTGCAGCTGTATTTCAATCCGTTGTCGTACCGGATTCCGAAGAGCGACCGCGCGAGCATCAAGCCCGAGCCGTATTCGGGATTCCTGATCGCATTCAATCCGTGCCGGCCGACCAGTCGGGGCTCGATCGAGATCGCGTCGGATCGCGTGGAGGACGCGGCGCGGATCCGCATCGACGCTTTGACGACCCGGAAGGATCTGGACGAGGCCGTGCAGGGCAGCAAGCTGATCCGCCGGCTGATGCAGGCGCCGGCGCTGAAGGCGATGACGGTCGAGGAGATTTCGCCCGGCCCGCGGATCGCGAGCGACGAGGCGCTGCTGCAGTACTTCCGCGAGCAGTCGGGGTCGATCTATCACCTGTGCGGGTCGTGCGCGATGGGGCCGGATCCGCGCACGGCGGTGGTCGATGCGCGGCTCAGGGTGCATGGGCTGGACGGGGTGCGGGTGGTCGACGCGTCGGTATTTCCGAACATCACGTCGGGCAACATCAACGCGCCGACGATGATGGTCGCGGAGAAGGGCGCGGATCTGATCCTGGAGGATGCCGCCGCGTCGGCATCGCAACGCGCGAGAGAAGCGGCGCATGCCTGAGCGGGCGCGATCGCTTCGGGGGGCCGCGCGTGGCCGGCAACGCAGCGTGCGGGTCGCGCCCGGCCGCGCGGCGCGTCATTCGAACGAGGGAAACCCCGCGCGCCCTTGCGTGATGTCGAATACCGCGGCGCGCGCCGCGTCCTCCGCGGTCGCGGGCAGGCGGATCACGAGCCGGACCGTCATCGCATACGCGCTGTCGACGAGTTCGAAGCCTTCCTGTTCGATCCAGCGACGCACCCGCGCTTCGTCCGGATAGCTCATCTCGATGGCGAGACGCGTCTGCGCGATCCGTTCGACGCGTTCCGCGCCGAGCAGCGCCGCCGCGATCGCGTCGGTGTAGGCGCGCACCAGGCCGCCCGCGCCGAGCTTCACGCCGCCGTAATAGCGGACCACCGCCGCGAGCACGCCGTCGAGATCGTGATGGCGCAGCACTTCCAGGATCGGCCGGCCGGCGGTGCCGGACGGCTCGCCGTCGTCGGACATGCCGGATTGACCGCCCGCCAGCAGCGCCCAGCACACGTGGGTCGCGGTGGGATGCTCGGCGCGCAGCTGCTGCAGGGCGGCCATCGCCGCATCGCGATCGGCGACGGGGATCGCATGGGCGATGAAACGGCTCTTGCGGATGTCGAGTTCCGCGCTGACGGCGGCGGGCAGGGTGAAGGTGGGCAAAACGGCGAACCGGAAAAGTCGATGGGTCGGGGCGGGCGGAGGGCGGCACGGCAACCGCTTGCAGCCGACATGGTAGCGCACCGCGTGCGCGGCGCCGCGTGTCGGACGAGGCGCGCGTCGCGGCGCGGGCGATGCCGCTGCTCGGGATGGCGAGGGCGGATCCGGTCGTGTTGTTCCGCGCGAAACAGTTCATGCGAATGTATTCCGCTCAGTCCATTTCGCGCGGGACGGCATGGGCAGGCCATCCCGGACGAGCGACCCCGAACGGGGGATCGCAAGCGGCCCCTTTCGAACGAGCGCGCCGATCGGGCTGTCCCGAGCCGCCAATCGCAGGCGGATGAATCCGGGCAGGCCGTCCCGGACGGGGCCTCCGGCGCAGTCCGTTCCGGATCGCCGCGCGCTTCGGCACCGCATTCTGGCGCGGCGCGGCGCGGCGGGACTGGGCGGGCGCCGGGCCGAGCGCGCATGGCGACCCGAGTCGCGGGCGCTGGAAGCCGGCGTACCCGTCCATTCGCCGAAAAGCCGCTCTCCGCCCTCAAGCTCCGACGCGCGAGGCCGATATCCCGGCTGTCGAGCGCCGTGACCGCTCGCGCATTCCTATCGCGCAACGTGGCCTATTCCGATCCCCTGTTCCTTCAGACCCAGGTTCGCTCCTTGGTGGATACCGTCCAGCGCAACGAGCGCACGCTGCGCCGGTTCCAGGACATCGAACTCGCGCTGATCGGCGCGCAGGGGCTGGCCGTGTTCGCCGGGGCGCTGTTCAAGCGCCTGCCGACGGAATTCACGCTCGACGCCGTGCGTTTGTGGCTCGATCGCGCGGAGCCGCTTGCCGTCGAGATCGCCGAAGGCGGGTCGCATCCCGACGTTTCCTCGGATCCCGACCTCGGCGCGCAGTTGCTGCGGCTGACCGCCCAGGGCGCCCCCTGGCTGGGCGCGCCGCGCGAGTGGGGCGATGCGGCGTTCGGCGCGGCGGCGCAGGTCGCCAGCGCGATCGTGTTGCCGTTGCGGCTCGGCGACGAGCCGGCCACGCGCGTGATCGGCTGCCTGTGTCTCGGCAGCCGGGATGCAGACCGCTTCGCCCCCGGCATGGCCACCGATCTGCTCGAACGGTTCGCGCGCATCGCGGCCGCAAGCCTGGACAACGTCGCGCACCGCGAACGCCTGCAGCGCGTCGGCATGACCGATGCATTGACCGGGCTCGCGAACCGCCGCTGTTTCGACGAGCGGGTGCGCACGGCGGTCTGGCGCGCGGCGCGCCGGCATGACGCGATTGCCTGCCTGTTCTTCGACATCGACCGCTTCAAGCAGATCAACGACGCGCACGGCCACGCAATCGGCGATCGCGTCCTGGTGGCGGTCGCGCAGTGCGCGCGCTCGCAGCTGCGGGCCGGAGATACGCTGGTGCGCCACGGCGGGGAGGAGTTTGCCGTGCTGCTGCTGCGGACCGCCCGCCCCGAGGCGGCGGCGGTGGCCGAGCGGGTCCGGCGGGCCGTCGCCGCGCTCGACGTGCGCGACGAACGCGGGGTCGCGCTGCGCGTGACGGTGTCGATCGGCGTCTCGGTGCGCACCGTCGACGAGCCGGCGGACGCGGCGAGCGTGATCGCCGGGCTGCTCGACGCGGCCGACGCGGCGATGTACCGGGCGAAACACCATGGGCGCGACCGGGTCGAGTTCGCCTGACGACGCCCGGCGCGGTGGCTCGATACGTGGAGCCACGTCTCGCTCACGTCTCGCTCACGTCGCGCTCACGTCTCGTCGCGCCATCCCGAGCCGATCTCTGTCCGGCGCACCGCGGCGGCCGACGCCCGCGCGGCGCGCACCCAAGCCGCCGGGGCCGGATCATATCGTGGCGGGGCGGCCGGAACGGGCGGTTATTTTCGTTCGTCCGCGCATTTGTCGCGCTGATCCCTTATCCTTGTCAGCTTACTAAAATATTACAGTGAAATGGAGCGCGGATGCCTCATGACGTCAGCCTGATTGCGTTGCTCGCGGCCGGTTTCGGCCTCGCGATGATCTTTGGTTACCTGGCCTCGCTGCTGAAAATGCCGCCGCTGGTCGGTTATCTGCTCGCGGGTATCGTGATCGGACCCGGCACGCCCGGCTTCGTCGGCGATCTGGCGCTCGCCCAGCAACTCGCCGAAATCGGCGTGATGCTGCTGATGTTCGGCGTCGGGCTGCATTTCTCGCTCGGCGATCTGCTCGCGGTGCGCAAGATCGCGCTGCCGGGCGCGATCGTGCAGATCGCGGTCGCGACCGTGCTCGGCGGCGGGCTCGCGCTGCTGTGGGGCTGGAATGTCGGCGGTGCGCTGGTGTTCGGGCTGGCGCTGTCGGTGGCCAGTACGGTGGTGCTGCTGCGCGCGCTGGAAGGGCGCGGGCTGATCGAATCGGTGAACGGCCGGATCGCGGTCGGCTGGCTGGTCGTCGAGGATCTGGTGATGGTGCTCGTGCTGGTGCTGCTGCCGCCGCTCGCCGGCCTGCTCGGCGGTTCGCCGCCCGGCGAAGCGCACGGCGTCGCGGCGTCCGGCGGCCTGTGGGGCACGCTCGGCGTGACGCTGCTCAAGGTCGGCGCGTTCATCGCGCTGATGCTGGTGGTCGGCAAGCGGGTGTTTCCGCGCATCCTGTGGCTCGTCGCCCGCACCGGATCGCGCGAGCTGTTCACGCTGTGCATGATCGCGGCGGCGGTCGGCGTCGCGTTCGGCGCGGCCAAGCTGTTCGACGTGTCGTTCGCACTCGGCGCGTTCTTCGCCGGGATGATGATGCGCGAGTCGGAGTTCAGCCGGCGCGCCGCCGACGAAACGCTGCCGCTGCGCGACGCGTTCTCGGTGCTGTTCTTCATCTCGGTCGGCATGCTGTTCGATCCGGGCATCCTCATCAACGAACCGCTGCACGTGCTCGAGGTGGCGGCGATCGTCGTGGTCGGCAAGACGCTGGCGGCCGTCGCGCTGGTGCTCGCGTTCCGCTATCCGCTCAATACCGCGTTGACGGTGGGCGCGGGCCTCGCTCAGATCGGTGAGTTCTCGTTCATTCTCGCGAGCCTCGGCCGCAGCCTCGATCTGCTGTCGGCCGAAGGGCAGAGCCTGATTCTCGCGGTGGCGCTGATCTCGATCGCGATGAACACCTTGCTGTTCGCGGCCATCGAGCCCGCGCTCGTGTGGATCCGCAAGCATTCGGCGTTCGCGCGCCGGCTCGAATCGCGCGACGATCCGCTGGCCGCGTTGCCGATGTCCACGCCGCAAACGCATCTGACGGGGCAGGTCGTGATCGTCGGCTACGGCCGGGTAGGCACCCGGATCGCGCAGGCGCTCGGCGAACGCGGCACCGCGTACGTGGTGGTCGAACAGAACCGCGAGACCGTCGAGAAGCTGCGCGCGGACGGCATCGCGGCGGTGTCGGGCGATGCGATCGAGCCGATCGTGCTGGTGCAGGCCCATATCGCGCGGGCGGGCATGCTGGTCGTCACGCTGCCCGACGTGTTCGACGTGCGGCAGATCGTGGAGATTTCGCGCACGCTGAACCCGGCGATCGAGATCGCGCTGTGCACCAACAGCGACGACGAGGCGTCGCTGCTCGTCAACGAAGGCATGGGCACGGTCTTCGTCGGCGAGACCGAACTGGCGCGCGGGATGACCGAGCATGTGCTGTCGCGGATGGGGCCGCGCGCGCAAGGGGCCGCCGCGCACTGACGGCTCGGCGGCCCGCGTCGCGGGCCTGTCGAGGAATGTGCAGGTTGTCATGATTTTGTATTGAAAGCGACGCACTCGCGTGGCCCCGCCGCCGGCCGGCCATCCGGCCGCCGCTTCGGGCTGCGGGACGAGCGGCCCGCTCTGCTTGAGCGCTGCAGGCCGTCCGGCGCGCCCGGACCGGCCTGCGCGGGGCCGCCGGTTGAGCGTCGCGGCTTCCGAGCGCGGTGGGGCCGGATTCCGTTCCGGCCGTTCAGGCCGCCGGCGCCACCCCGGCCATCTCCTCCGTTCAGGCCATCTCCTTCCCCCTCACAACACTCGGCAAATGTCGACGTAATTCGACATCGAAGCGCCATGGGGGTTGCTAACCTGCGCGGATTCGAGATACGGAAGGAGGTCGCCAGCATGTTTTTCACCACGGGATGGCGCGGCGCGGGCATGCAGTGGCTCGGCGCCTTGCTGGATTCGTGCGCGACGGTTCGCCGGGCGGGCTACACGATCTATCCGGAATCGAGCCGGCTCCATCGCTGGCGGCGCATGCGCTTCTGGCTGCGTTCGCTGGTGTGCTGGCGCGCCACCTCGGTCTGGCTGAAGCGTTGCACGACGGCGCCGCTGCTCGATCTGGTCCGGCGCCATCCCAGCACGCTCGAACGCATGCACCGGCCGTTCCTGCACGCGGCCTTCGGCCCGCACGAACGGCTTGCCGCGAGCCTCGACCACTACGCGTTCGTCCAGCAGCGGGTGCCGTTGCTCGCGAGCCGGATCGCCGCCGAGGGGCGCGCGCAAATCGCGCGATTCTCGGTCGGGGCGGAAGATTGGAGCGTGTCGCTCGAATCGACCGAACGCTTCCAGCGGGAGGGCGAATGGACCGTGTGCATTCGCGACGCGCTGGATCGGTGCGTCGTATCGTGCACTTTCAGCATCGCCTACCTGGGCGGCAAGGTGTGCCGGCCGCGCATGTGGATCGGCTCGGTCCAGGGGCCGAGCAAGGCGGTGAACGGCCGCGAGCTGTTCCGGGCGCTCACGAAGCGCTGGCACGGGCTGCGGCCCAAGTTTCTGGTGATCTACCTGGCGCAATGCGTCGCGCGGACGCTGGATGTCCGGGGGACGTTCATCGTGTCGAAGCGCGCGCATATCTATGCCAACTGGCGCTACTGGCTGCGCAAGTCGCGGGTGTCCGCGGATTATGACGGGCTGGCGCGCGAATACGGCGCGTTCACGTCGTGGAACGGCTGGTTCGTGCTCGCGCCGCCGGCGCTCGATCTGGCCGGCCGGCAGGGGAATGCGATGCGCCGCAAGCGGCAGGCGCTCAAGACGAGCGTTGCCGCGCAGATTGCGGAGACGGTTGCGCTGTCGATAGGGCAACGGGATTGCTGACTCGCGCGCTGTCCCGTCTGCGCGCGCCGCCGGCCCGTTTCACCGTTTCAGTAGAACGACTCCAACGTCAGCTCCTGCGCCATCACCCGGTTGCCGGCGAGCAGGCCGCCGTCCACCGGCAGCATCACGCCGGTGATCACCCGCGCGGCCGGCGACGACAGGAAGAGCGCCGCGTCCGCGACATCGTCGGGCGTCGCGAAATCGTCGAGCGGATACCACTTGCGCAATTGCTCGAACACCTGCGGGTTCTGCTTCACGCGGGCCTCCCACGCCGGCGTCTTCACGGTGCCGGGGCAGACGATGTTCGCGCGCACGCCGTGACGGCCGTACTCGATCGCGAGCGATTTCGTATAGCTGATCAAGCCCGCCTTCGCCGCGCTGTAGGCGGGATGCCCCAGCGCGTTGACGCCGTTGACCGAGCCGACGATCGTGATCGCGCCGCGCTTGCGCGCGAGCATGCCGGGCAGCACGGCTTCGACGCTCAGGTAGGTGGCGGTCAGGTTCGCGTCGAGATCCGTGCGCCACGACGCGGGCGTCGTGGCGCGCAAGGTCGTCGATGCGGCGGTGCCCGCGTTGGCGACCAGCACGTCGGCCTCCGGATGCCCGGCGAGCGAGGCTTTCAGGCGGTCGATGTCGGTCAGGTCGTCGACGACCGGAACCGCATTGGCGTTGTCGAGCGACGCGACGAACGCGAGCAGCGCGGTTGCGTCGCGATCGAGCGCGAGCACGCGGTCGCCCGCCGCGAGAAAGTGGCGGGTCAGTGCCTGGCCGATGCCGCCGGCGGCGCCCGTGATGAGGGTGGTGCGAATCGTCATGTCGGTTCCTTGCCGGCCCGGCCGCTCACAGGCCGAGCGATGCGCGGGCCTGCTTCTCGTTGTCGCGCGTGATGAGCGTGCCCGACGTCAGCACGATGGGCGGCGGGGCCTGGTTCTTCGTGATCCAGTCGTACATGTTGACCGAGGTTTCGTAGCCGTGCTGGCGCGGATTGAGCAGGATCGAACCGTAGAAGCCGGTGGGCTTCGGCTTCGCGAATTCGTTCAGCGCGATCTGGCTGCCGTTGATGCCGACCGCCACCATGTTGTCCGCGCCGATGCCGCGTCCTTCGGCGGCCCGCACGGCGCCGACCGTGGTGTCGTCGTTCGAGCCGAACGCGACCCAGTGCTTGAAGTTCGGGTGCTTGATCAGCGCGATGTTGGCCGCGTTGAACGCGCCTTCGGTGTCGGCGGTCATCTCGGGCGCGTCGATCACGTTCGCAACCGGAAAACCCGCCGCCTTCAAGGCGTCGACGGCGCCCGTGGTGCGCTCGCGGGCGGTCGGCAACTGGTCGTACGCGAGCCGGATGATGCCGACGTCGTTCGGATTCCAGCCGCGCCGCTTGGTCTCGCCGGCGATCGCCTGGCCGACCTGCTGACCGATCTTGTAAGCGGAAATGCCCATGTGCGGCACCCCGGCGATGGGCGTGCCCTTGCCGTCGACGAGCTGGTCGTCGACCGACATCAGCTTCATGTTGTAGCGCTTCGCCTTCGCGACGATGCCGGGCCCGAGCTTCACGTCGGGCGCGCAGATGATGACGCCCTGCGCCTTTTGGGCGGCCAGGCTGTCGAGCGCGGTGGAGACTTTCTCGCCGCTCGGCGCGGCGATCTTGACCAGCGTGAAATGCTTGTCCTTCGCGGCCTGCTCGGCGAAGCGCCATTCGTCCTGGAACCACGGATCGTCGGGTTGCTTGACGATGAAGCCGATCTTGACGGCGCCTGCATCGTCGGCGCGGGCCGCGACGGGGGCTGCCAGGCAGAGGCCGGCGGCAATGCCCGCCAGCACGGTCTTGCTCCAATGAAATCCCATGTGTCTCTCTCCTGCGCACTTCGTGTTGGAATGGAACGGCGCATGCAGCGGCCCGACGGGCGTCCTGCGCGGCGTCCGTCGTGCGGGAGATTGTAGGGGCGAGGAAAGCCGCCGCTCAAATAATGCGCGGCAATCCTAGAAAGTGGGACGATGCCGACGGCGCAGGCCGGCGCTCGGGGAGCGGACGGCCTGCGGGAAGCGGGGTGGCCGGCCCGGCTCAGGCCTTGGGTTTCGCGGCGGCGGCTTTCGGCGGCGTGACGGGCGCGTCGGGCGGAACGCCGAGCAGTTGAAGCGAGCCGCTCGTCACGGCCGAGAACACCGGGCCGGCCACCGTGCCGCCGTAGTAGCCCTTGCCGCTCGGCTCGTCGATCATCACGGCGACGATCAGGCGCGGATTGCTCATCGGCGCCATGCCCGCGAACAGCGCGCGGTATTTCCCCTTCGCATACGACGCGCCGACCTGCTTGCGCGCGGTGCCGGTCTTGCCGCCGATCCGGTAGCCGTCGACCCGCGCGGCGCGCCCGGTGCCGCCTTCGCCGACCGCCATCTCCAGCATCGAGCGGATCGACGCGGCGGTGGCCGCGCTCGTCACGCGATGGCCGCGGTGCGCATCGAGGGTCTGCTGGTCGGTTGCGTCCTTGAGCAGGGAGACAGGGTGTATCGTGCCGTCGCCCGCGTAGGCGGTATAGACCTGCGCGATCTGCAGCAGCGACATCGACAGGCCGTAGCCGTACGCCATCGTCGCCTGCTCGATCGGCCGCCAGCGCTTGTAGGGCCGCAGCTTGCCCGACGCGACGCCGGGGAAGGTCAATTCCGGCGCGCGGCCGATGCCGTATTCCTGGTATTTGTTCCAGATGGTTTCGGCGGGCAGGTTCAGCGCGAGTTTCGCCAGCGCGATGTTGCTCGATTTCTGCAAGGCCTGCGCGACGGTGAGCGAGCCGTGGTTCGAGGTGTCGTGGATGACGGCGGGGCCGATCTTGTAGGTGCCGGGCGCGGTGTTGATGATGCTCTGCGGGCCGACCTTGCGTTCGTCGATCGACAGCGCGACGACCACCGGCTTGATCGTCGAACCCGGCTCGAAGGTGTCGATCACCGCGCGGTTGCGCAACTGCTGGCCGGTGAGGCGGGCGCGGTCGTTGGGGTCGAAGGTGGGGTAGTTCGCGAGCGCGAGAATCTCGCCGTTCTGCGCGTCGAGCACGACCACGCTGCCGGCTTGCGCGTTGTTGGCGACGATCGCCGATTTGAGCTGCGCGTACGCGAGCTGCTGGATCCGGCGGTCGATCGTCAGTTCGATCGTCGCGCCGTGCTGCGCGGGCACGAGCGGGCGGGTATCGGACACGATCCGGCCGAGCCGGTCGCGGATCACCTCGCGCTGGCCGGCGGTGCCCAGCAGGCGGCTGTTCGCGGCCAGTTCGACGCCTTCCTGGCCGCGGTCCTCGATATTGGTGAAGCCGACCACGTGCGCCGCCGATTCGCCCTCCGGATAAAAGCGCTTCGAATCGGCGATCTGCGTGACGCCTTCGATGCCGAGCTTGTCGATGCGGCCGGCCGTTTCCGGATCGATCTGGCGCTTGAGCAGCACGAACGTGCGGTCGCCGCCCAGGCGTCGCTTGAGTTCGGCGAGCGGCATGTCGAGCAGCTTCGCGAGCGGTGCGTACGCGGCTTCGCCCACCTGTTTCGGATTGGCCCAGATTTCGTAGGTGGCCAGGCTGACGGCGAGCATCGCGCCGTTGCGGTCGACGATGCGCCCGCGCATCGCATCCAGCCCGATCGTGCGCTGATAGCGCTTCTGTCCCTGGCTCGCGTAGAAATCCTGGTTCGCGATCTGCACCCAGAACGCGCGCGCGATCAGCGCGGCGAACGCGAGGAACACGATGATCACGATGAACTTCGAGCGCCACATCGGCAGGCTTGCCGACAGCATCGGGTTCTTCGCCACGGCGACGTAAGGTTCGGACGACTTCGATTTCTTCTTCAGGGTCATGGGCGCGACGGGAGAGCGGGCGGGAAACGAGACCGCAGGGTACGCGAACTCACAAAATGAGATTGTAATAAATGCGTAATCGTGATGTGCGGAACTCGGATGATTTGGCTTAAAACTCTGTCAAATCGTGGCGGAGGGCCGACAGTTTGGCGGGGTGGTGGGGCAGGAAAATGGGGACAGCGGGGACAGCGGGGACAGCGGGGACAGCGGGGACAGCGGGGACAGCGGGGACAGCGGGGACAGCGGGGAAAGCAGGGAAAGCAGGGAAAGCAGGGAAAGCAGGGAAAGCAGGGAAAGCAGGGAAAGCAGGGAAAGCAGGGAAAGCAGGGAAAGCAGGGAAAGCAGGGAAAGCAGGGAAAGCAGGGAAAGCAGGGAAAGCAGGGAAAGCAGGGAAAGCAGGGAAAGCAGGGAAAGCAGGGAAAGCAGGGAAAGCAGGGAAAGCAGGGAAAGCAGGGAAAGCAGGGAAAGCAGGGAAAGCAGGGAAAGCAGGGAAAGCAGGGAAAGCAGGGAAAGCAGGGAAAGCAGGGAAAGCAGGGAAAGCAGGGAAAGCAGGGAAAGCAGGGAAAGCAGGGAAAGCAGGGAAAGCAGGGAAAGCAGGGAAAGCAGGGAAAGCAGGGAAAGCAGGGAAAGCAGGGAAAGCAGGGAAAGCAGGGAAAGCAGGGAAAGCAGGGAAAGCAGGGAAAGCAGGGAAAGCAGGGAAAGCAGGGAAAGCAGGGAAAGCAGGGAAAGCAGGGAAAGCAGGGAAAGCAGGGAAAGCAGGGAAAGCAGGGAAAGCAGGGAAAGCAGGGAAAGCAGGGAAAGCAGGGAAAGCAGGGAAAGCAGGGAAAGCAGGGAAAGCAGGGAAAGCAGGGAAAGCAGGGAAAGCAGGGAAAGCAGGGAAAGCAGGGAAAGCAGGGAAAGCAGGGAAAGCAGGGAAAGCAGGGAAAGCAGGGAAAGCAGGGAAAGCAGGGAAAGCAGGGAAAGCAGGGAAAGCAGGGAAAGCAGGGAAAGCAGGGAAAGCAGGGAAAGCAGGGAAAGCAGGGAAAGCAGGGAAAGCAGGGAAAGCAGGGAAAGCAGGGAAAGCAGGGAAAGCAGGGAAAGCAGGGAAAGCAGGGAAAGCAGGGAAAGCAGGGAAAGCCCGGCCGCCGCTACCGAGCGGCCGACGGATGAAGCGGTACCCGATCGGCGTCCGCACGTCCTCATCATGCGGCGCGAGCGCGGGTACGGTCCCTCCCGCGCCGCGGCGCATTCAACCGGACCGGTAGTGTCTCCGTCCGCGCCGCCGCGCCGTCAAACGGGCAGCGCGAAGCGCGTGACCGCCGAGCGCAGCGCGTCCGCCTGATCCTTCAGCGAATGCGCGGCGGCCGCCGCCTGCTCGACGAGCGCCGCATTCTGCTGCGTCACCTGATCCATCTCGCCGACCGCGCGATTCACCTGCTCGATGCCCGCGCTCTGCTCGCGCGACGCGTGGCTGATCTCTTCGAGAATCTCGTTGACGCGCTTCACCGACTGCACGATCTCCGTCATCGTCGTGCCGGCGTTCGTGACCAGCGACGCGCCGTGGCCGACGGTCTGGTTCGACGATTCGATCAGCGTCTTGATTTCCTTCGCTGCGGTGGCCGAGCGCTGCGCGAGCGACCGAACCTCCTGGGCGACGACCGCGAAGCCGCGCCCCTGTTCGCCCGCCCGAGCGGCTTCGACGGCCGCGTTCAGCGCCAGGATATTGGTCTGGAATGCGATGCCGTCGATCACGCCGATGATGTCGCCGATCTTGGTCGAACTGTCGGTGATCGCACCCATCGTCCGCACGACGTCGTCCACCACCGCGCTGCCGCGCGTCGCGACCTGCGCCGCCTGATCGGCCAGTTCGGCGGCCTGCGACGCGCTGTCGGCGTTCTGCCGCACGTTGGCGGTCATCTCGTCCATGCTGGACGCGGTCTGCACGAGCGCCGCCGCCTGTTCCTCGGTGCGCTGCGACAGGTCGGTGTTGCCCGCGGCGATCTCAGTCGCGCCGACGTTGATGTTTTCCGTACCGAGCCGCACGCGCGACACCATGTCGATCAGGCCGGCCTGCATCGTGTGCAACGCGTGCAGCAGGCTCGAACGGTCGTCGTCGCGGACCTCGACCTGCGCGGTCAGGTCTCCCTGCGCGATCCGCTGCGCGGTGACGACGGCCGCCTCGAGATCGCCGCCGAGGCTGCGGCGCACGCTGCGCAGCACGAGCACCATCACGAAGGTCGCGATCGCGCCGAGCACCACTGTCATCGCGAACCAGCGGCCGATGCTGTCGAGCACTGCGGCCTGCACGTCATCCATGTACATGCCGGTGACGAGATACCAGTCCCACGGCGCGAAGCGCTGGACCACGCTGGTTTTTTCCATCGCGCGGTCGGTACCGGGTTTCGGCCACAGATATTCGACGTAGCCGACGCCGCCGGCGTTGCTCTGATTGCCCGCCTTGACGATCTCGACGAACAGGTGCTTGCCGGTCGGATCGGCGAAGCCCGACACGTCCTTGCCGTTCAGCTCGGTCTTGATCGGGTGCATCACGATCACGGGCTTCGAATCGTTGATCGAGATATAGCCGTCCCGGCCGTAGCGCATCGCCGCGATCGCGACGAGCGCATCGCGTTTCGCGTCGGCTTCGGACATCACGTTCTGTTGCGACAGCTTGTAGTAGTGGTCGGTGACGTTGTACGCCTGGGCGATCAGCGCGGCCAGCTGGTCGCGCCGGTCCGAGATCATCGACGCGCGGTTTTGCCACGCGCCCAATGCTCCGATCAATAACAGGCCCAGCCACAAAACCACGATCATCGAGGCGAGCTTTTGATTCAGAGTCAGGGTACGCATGGTGGTCGGCCGGTCGTCGGTTTGCTCGCACCTGCAGTGCGAAAGGGGATGAATACTTGTCGGCCGGCCGCGCAAACGTGCGCAGGGGGGAAATCCCTAGGCGACAGATCAGTCCGGCGCGTGGCTGGAGGGGGCGCAGAGCAGTGAGCGTCGAGACACCGCGCTGGGTTCGGGGCGGGCTCGAAGGATGGAGGAGGCAGGGGCCGCCAGGAGGATTCCGGCGGGGGACGCCGCGCGATGGAGGCCGGCGGGCTTCCGCTCAAGCGGCCGGGCGGCCGTGGGACGGCCCTACACGGGATCCTTGCTCGGCGGCCCCTCGGGCGGCTCCTGCGGATGCTCGTGGTGACCGGGCGACGGCGGCGCGAGCGGATCGCCCTCCGGATCGCGGGTGGGATCGGCGGGCGGTTCGGGCAGCGGCGTCGTGTGATCGGTCATCGGAATCTCGATGAACGCAAGCGCCCGGCGCGGGATGCGGCGGGCTCCGACTTTCTTTATAGGCAATCGGCCGCCGGTTTGCCGGGCGATCGCGCGTCAGTCGAGCGATGCGGCGGGCGGCAGATCGGACGGCGTATCGATGTCGCGCAGCACGGCGGGATCGTCGAGTTCGAGCAGCGCGACCGGGTGAGCGGCGAGCAGCGCGCGCGCGCCGGCGTCGCCGTCGAGCGTCGCGAGTGCGTCGTAGTGATGGCTCGCGAAACCGACCGGATGGCCGCGCCGGCCGAGATAGGCGGGTGCGACGATCGACGTGTTGCCGGTGTCGAGCGCGCGGGCGACCGCTTCGATGGTGGCCGTCTCGATCCACGGCATGTCCGCGAGTGCGACGATCCAGCCTGCGGCGTCGCCGCTCGTCCGTACGCCGGCTGCCAGACTCGCGCCCATGCCGCGTTCGGCGTCCGCCGCGTAGACGACCTGGCAGCCGGCCTCGTTCAGCAGGAACGCGAGCTTTTCCGCGCCGGGGCGCACGACCGCGATCACGTCGGGCACGGCCGCCGCGAGCCGCCGCGCGGCGGCGACGGCAACCGGCGTGCCGTCCGGCAGGCGGGCGAGCAGCTTGCTGTGGGCGCCGCTCGGATCGAATCTCGTGCCGAGACCCGCGGCCAGAAGTATGCCGGTGGCGAGCGTGGCATGGGTCATGGCGGCGCCTGGAGAAAGGGGTGCTGCGATTGTGAGGGGCGAGGGTAGGACGCGCAAGTACGGTATAGCCCGGGGGCGTCGGCAACCCGCGGCGGATCGGTACAATCGTCGTTCGCCGACGAGACCCGCGCCGTAGCGGGAGACGACCATGAACGACCTTCCGCGCTTCGCTTCGAACGCCGCCCTGCTGCTGATCGATCTGCAAAAAGGCATCCACCATCCGAAGCTGGGGCGCCGCAATCAGCCGGACGCGGAATGCCGGATCGCCGAACTGCTTGCCTGCTGGCGGCATGCGGGCCGACCGGTCGTGCATGTGCGGCATGTGTCGCGCGATCCCGACTCGGTGTTCTGGCCCGGGCAGGACGGCGCGGCATTCCAGGATGCCTTCGTGCCGGGCGAAGGCGAACACGTGATCGAAAAGCACGTGCCGGACGCGTTCGCGGCAACGGAGCTGGCGAGCTGGCTGCACGCGCGCGGCATCGCGCAGCTCGTGATCGCGGGCGTGATCACCAATAATTCAGTGGAGTCGACGGCGCGCTCCGCCGGCAATCTGGGGTTCGCGACGGTGGTCGCGGAAGACGCGGCCTTCACGTTCGACCGGCGCGACCTGAGCGGACGGCTGTGGCGGGCGGAGGATATCCACGCATTGTCGCTTTGCAATCTTGCGATGGATTACGCGCGGATCATGACGACGGCCCGGATCGTCGAGCTGGCGCGGCGCTGACCTGCTCGTCGGCGGCTACCAGACGGTTTTCACGTGCGGATAGGCGCGAATCTTCTCGTCGCGGGTGACGAGCGGAGCGGCGAAACGGCGTGCGGTCGCGACGATCATTCGGTCCGCCGGATCCTTGTGGAACTCGCCCGGCAGCGTGGCCGATCTCGCCGCGATCTCGGCGTCGACCGGCGCGAAGCGCACGCCGTCGATCTTTGCGACCGTCGCGAGCCAGGTGTCGGTTTCCATTGTCAGCACGAGCCGTTCGCTGCGTACCCGCATCGCGATTTCCCATGCGGAAATCGATGAAATCACCAGTTCGTCTTCGCCGCACGCGCGTTCGATCGCGCCGCGCGCTTTCCGGCTGAGCAGCGGGCCAACGACAGCGCGACGACGTGGAATTTGTCAGCTTCGCGCGACACGAACACGCAAGTTGCAGCCAGCAGGAAGCAGCCCAAAAAGAGAGGACCGTTCGTCCACTGCGACGGCCGCCCGGTCCAAGATTGAATTTCGGTCATTTTGGTCGACGTGGTTGGTTCGCGGGAACGGCTCAACGAATTGCCGAGTACGCTTCATTGCATTCTTCCGTCATACCGCCGCCGAACCCCAACATAGCGACGATCGCGGCGACGGACTGAACCATTTTTCCCTTGGCTTCGGGCGCGGCGCAGCGTTCTGCAACTGCTTGTGCGCCGACCTGCCGCACGGCCGCTCGCAGTTGGCTGCTCGATGTCGTCAAGGTCGATTCCAGATCGTGTTTGGCCTTCGGCGTTTGCGCGGGGTCCTTCAACTCGGTCAGGTGAACATAGGCGGTTCCGCACACCTTTAGCGCCGTAAGGAATTGTTGGCAGGCGGGCGGGATGGTTGGCGCATGTGCGGACGCGAACGTGATACACGCGACGGTCAGCTTGGCAGTCGCAGCAGAGTTTCGATTCATGTACTTCCCCGAAAGGTTAGTTTTTTTTGAGCGGCGGCGTTCACCGCCGCTTGTTGAAGAAAAAGCGCCGACAGGGGACCATCGGCGAAAAGTAGTTCTGGCATCCGAGGTTGTTGCCGCATCGCCAGAACCGGCCAAACCGAAACGTGGGCGCTTCGTGCTCGCCCAAAGCTTTCTTGTTTGTGATGAACGACCTATATGGAATATAGTATGCCATATAGGGTGTTCATCGAGATTGGAATAGGCACCACCATCGGGGCCTATGCCTACTCGACGCGAACCTTCGACCGATGAAGCACAAGACGCGCTGCTCGCGTCTCGTGTGGGTGCAGCTATTGCAGCAATTCGCCGCGCGCGCGGTCTGACGCAAGCCAAGCTTGCGGAAATGATCAATCTTGAGCAGGAAGCAATTAGTCGATGGGAACGCGGGATGCGTGCACCGACTCTTTACCGACTACAGCAACTCAGCGATGCGCTGGATTGTTCGGTAGATCAGCTTTTGCAGCGTGGGTCGAAGCGGGCAGACGATCAATTGGCGACGATCGCGGATGCGTTGCGCGGACTCGATGCCAACGAACGAGCACTTGTTGTGCAGTTCGTGCAACAGTTTGCCGATTTGCTTCGCACACAACGAGCTTCGCGCGGTAAACCGCGCAAATAGTTGGTCGCTGCGGCTGGTATCTGCGCTTGTCATGCGCGCGCCGTGTCTTGATATTTCGGCAGCGTCAATTTTCGTCACGTCGGTAAATATTCCTCAGACCTTAGCTACAATCGCGCGAGAGCGATTTTTCGTCGCCACTAGCTGACCGTCTGTGTGTCGCTTCTCTGACGGTAGCTCGAACCTGAGAGAAGGACGACAAGAAATGGCACTCGGACCACCCGCAATCGGGGACCTGAAGAATCGCGACCTATACGAGGCCGTCCATCGCGGTTTGTTGCAGCACGACCGGCTGTTGATGCTGGATACACCGCTCGGCAAGAACGCGTTGACTCCGTTGCGGGCGCGCGGATCATCCGGGATTGGCGGTGACTACCATTGGACTGTAGATGTCGCGTCGCTGCGCGACGATACGGCGCTACTGTCGCTGATGCATCAGCCTGTCACCCTGTGGATTCAACAGCGTACGGCGCTATACGCAGATTCGGTTTATCGACCCGTGCACGGTTTCGTGTATCAGGTTGGATATTTGGGCGGAGACGGTAGCGTATCAACGTACCAGCTTGAATTTTCATCCGCGCTGATTTTCCTGAGCAAGACCCACAACGATGAAGGGTGGCTCGAAAAGGACGCGCGCGAAATCATTTCCGACGTGTTTAACCGCTATCCGCAGCTGCAGGGGCGGTTTCGGTTTGACCTGACGCGCGAACCTGCTGTGCGCTCATGGTGCCGTCAGAGTGAATCCGATCTTCATTTTGTGTACCGCCTTCTCGAAGATGAAGGCATGTATTTCCGTTGGGTCCACGAGCCGACGAAGGAAGGCGAGCCGCCGAAAACGACGCTCGTCATCGTGGACCGCGTATCGTCGCTGCCGGAAGCGAAACCGGCCGAATATTATCGTGGTAACAGTGATCACGAAGCGGACGGGTTCACGCAGTGGGCAGTCACGCAGACCATCCAGAGCCTGCGTTACATGTCGCGTGCGTTCGACTACAAGCGTCCGACATCCCATTTCCAGACGGAAAGCGCCCTGCAATCCACGACCTACGCAACGGACGGCGGGCGGCAGTCGGAATCGCGCAGCATTCCTGCTGCACCGATGACGATCTATCAACCGACGGCGTACGGCTACCCCGATTCGGACAGCGGCGAAGGCCGTGCCCGTCGTCGCGTTGAAGAGTGGGAGTCGCGTGCGCGTCGCTATTTCGGTGTCGGCGGTCTGCGATGGCTCGATGCCGGATCGCGATTCACGTTGGATCATCATCCGCGTCATCCCGACAGCGATCCGAAGAAGCGGGAATTTCTCGTCGTCACGGCAAGCTGGTTCATCGAAAACAATGTGTCGATTGGTCAACAGGCGACGGAATATCCGCGCAGTCTGCGCGCGACGCTGGCTGAGCAGCAGGCGGCACATGGCGCGCGCTTCAAGACACCTGAACACGCACAAGACGGAACAGCGGGATTTTTCGTCATCGAGGTTGAGGCACAAGAGGCGAGCGTCGAATATCGCAGTCCGCTCGCGCATCCCAAGCCGAACATGACTATCGAGCATGCGATCGTCGTGACGCAGCAAGGATCGGAAGCGTGGACGAACGAGCGGAACCAAGTGCGCGTGCATTTCGCATGGGACCGCAAAAATCCTGACGGCGCGTTCGCATCGTCGCCGCTGCTATCGACCATGCAGGCCGACACGGGCAACGGCTACGGCTCGGTGCATGTGCCACGGGCCGGTGAATGGGTTTTAATCGCCTATTGGGCAAACGATTGCGACAAGCCATTCATTTTGGGGCGCGTCAACGGCGGCACGACGCCTTCGCAATGGCATTCGAATGTGCTGCTGTCGGGATTCCAGTCACAGGGCTTCGGTGGTACCGGTGCGTTCAATTCGTTCGTCCACGACGACGCCACGAATCAAAGCGGTACACGGCTCGTCAGCTACACAGGCAGCAGCTACGCATCGATCGCGCAGGGATATTTGATTCAGCAGAGCGGAAACGCGCGCGGGCGATATCTCGGTTCGGGATTGCTGTTGCACGCCGACCATTACGCATCTGTGCGCGGCAGCCGGGGCGTGTCGATCAGTGCGCATCCCGTTTCGCGCGACAGCGATCAGCTAGACGTTGACGAAGCACGCCAGCAGCTTACGCGCTCAAAAGACCTGCTCGGCAGCATTTCGGATGCGAGCGAGCAACATCAGACCGAGAGCCTGAAGCTCGGTGTCGATGCGCTGGCGACGTTCACCGACGCAACGAAGCAGTCGGCATCCGGCGAAGCAACTGGCGGCCATACAGCGGGCGGTGGCACGGGTAACGCCAACGCGTTCGCTGCACCGCTGTTGCTGCTCGGCAGTCCGGCCGGGATTGGCCTGTCCACGCATCAGTCGCTGCATGCCAGTGCAGACCAACAGGCGAACTGGGTCAGCGGCCAGGATTCATATTTTGCGGCGGGCGGATCGATGCACGCGGCTACGGTAAATCATCTGAGCCTGTTCGCACGCAATCAGGGGATCAAGGCCGTCGCAGGTAACGGCAAGGTCGAGATACAGGCGCAGGCTGGTGATTTGGAAATGATCGCGCAGCAGCTTGTGAAATTGTTGTCGGTGGCCGGACGGATGGAAATTGCGGCCGATCAGGAGCTAGTCCTGTACTGCGGCGGTGCGACGATCCGCATCAAGGGCGGCAACGTCTCGATACATGCACCGGGGAATGTTGACTTCAAGGGCGCATCGTTCAGCTTCGCGGGACCGGTTAGTGAATCGTACGCGATGCCGCAGTTCAAACCGTCGTATCAGGCGCAATACGTCTTGAAGAACGAAGCAGATGGCACGCCGATGATTCGACACGCGTACGAACTGAAGCTGCCATCAGGGCGGACCGTGCTCGGCCATACGAACGATCTTGGCGAGACAGTACCGGTCTTTACGCCGAATGCACAGAGCGTGAGCCTCAAGGCGTTCAAGCAGGAAAAGCAGGACGTGGAGCCATGGAAGTATGCCGGTGGTGGGGAACCCGACATTTGGGCCGATTACCTGAAAGTTGACCCTGACGAGCGCACGTGAGCGCCAACGATACTAGGAGAACACAATGGGCGGATCACTTCAACCGGCAGGCGCGTGCGAGACGATCAAAGAGCGCGTACCTGAATATGCGCTTCTGCCGTCAGACGCAAAGGGATATTTGCGAGAGAAGGTTGAGATTGCGCTGAAAACAGCGGAGTACGTTCCCGTGCGGTTGAGCGATGGGTCGATTGTTTACCGGTTGCTCATGCAGTCCGCGATGAGTTTGCCGATGATGTTCGAGGAAGAGTTCAAATGGAAATGGCTATTCAAGTACAAGGCTGAAGTGAGCTTCGACATGATGCCGTTCCTCGCGACAGGCGGCGTTGCCGCTCCG
Organism: Burkholderia alba; assembly: GCF_034721475.1. Lineage (NCBI taxonomy): Bacteria > Pseudomonadati > Pseudomonadota > Betaproteobacteria > Burkholderiales > Burkholderiaceae > Burkholderia > Burkholderia alba. The sequence continues at coordinate 410,697 of NZ_JAWJWL010000001.1, forward strand.
ATTCCCTTCCTGAGTAATGAAAAGCCCCACGGGACCGAGCGTCGTCGAAGCCGGAACCCGTTTCCGCCCGGAGCGAAGGTGGGTGCTCTTCGGCGCCCCGACGTGATCATTGTGGAAAGTGAGGCGATTCTCTGGCCCGGGCGTGGAACGGTCGATCGCGAAGGCGGGCATCATGCCAACAATATGTTGCGATTGGTCGAAGTCAAATTCCCGGGTGACAAGTGGGGGCTGGGGCAAGAGGAAGCTTATCGGGCGATTTCCGGTGACTTCAAAAATCGCATGACCGTGATCGACGTGACCGATTGCAACAGGGACTTGCAGAAAATCCCCAAGCCCGCGCCCATTCCCGCGCCGAAAACCAACGATGAGAAGGAGCGGCAGACTGTGCCCATCCGCAGTATTCCCGCCGTCCCACACCATGTCTGGTATGAGGACTGGTGGCAAAAGGCGCACAAGTTCGGCGAAGAGGTTGAACATGCTGTCGCCCCTGTTTGGGATGCCGTTCATCGTGGATATTCGTATGTGTCTGCTGAAACCAGTGCGTTCCTGCATCAGCATGCGGCGTGGATGTTTACGGCGGGTCAGTGGGTTGCTGACAAGGCGCATAGCGCTTGGGTATGGGTTGACGAGAAGGGGCACGAAGTATTCCGCTACACGGCTGCGCAACTCAAAGCCGGATGGGAAGCAATTGTGAAAATGACCGATATGACGTGGGATGTGCTCACGCATATCGATTGGGCACAGGTCGGTGTGACGCTGATGAAGGGCGTTGCGATAGCGGTAGCCATTGTCGTTGGCGTCGCGATCGTGATCCTGTTGTTGCCTGAGCTGATTGCGATATTTGCTGCTCTGTGTGCGATTATCGCGGCTGGTGCGGAAGCTGCTGCGGGGCTAGCTGCGGCGCTTGGCGTAGTGCTTGGCGGCGGGAGTGCGGTAGCAGCGCTGGCTGCGAGCTGACTGAATTTATACCCCACTGATCAATAGACGACCCGATTATGACTTTGAGTGATCCAAAACCTGTCTTGACGCCGTTGCAGGCGCTTTCCCGCTATCAGGAAGATTTGAGCGTGCGCCTTGCCGACAACTCGATGGGTATGTTGCCGGGTGTCATCGGTACGGTGTTCTTCGAGCGCGGTTCGCAGCCTGAGGTGCGAAAGGCAATCCTCGACTGCTTCGACCGCTTCGCCGAACTGTTCGGTGAACATCTGAAGGGCGGGAAGGATTCTGACCTTGGAAAATTCACGACGCGAAATGCCAAGGGCGTTGAGAAGATTCGCCGTGCAATTTCCGATACGCCGTCATATATGCAAGTCAGTGTGTTGCGTTCCAGTGCAACCGACCAAGACACAGCAGCGGAATACAATATCGGCGTGCTGACCGGGATGGCACTCCAAGAGGACTATGTTTCGCCCACCGGACGATTGAGGGTGCCTAAGGGACGGGAGACGGGGCTATCGCATTTGAAATTCAATGTGCCGATGAGCTTGGTCACTACCGACGAAGGAATCGCGAAGTATGAGAAATTTCTGCGCTATACGTGTAACAAGCTCGTAGTGCGCGGAGGGTATGGTGGGCTTGCGCCCGTTCTTGCTTATAGCTACCACCGATATATGCCGCAAGAATGGGCGCTTGCGGAACGTTTCAGCGGGCTAGACATTGACAGTACCGCGCACCTGCAGAAGCAAGAGTACGACCCAGTGTCCTACGAAGGTGAATCCAAGGACGATCTAACCGCCTCCTATGATCATCTGCATCCCGGCGCGAAAGTCGGTCGGTGGGGCTTCATCAAGGGCGTGAATTGGTACACGATCCTAGGCGAACTGTTCATCGAGCGCTTGGGAGGCGAAGCGGTGATTCGAGAAAAACTTGATCGCCCTGATATTCACATCGAGCGCGCGAATGCGTGCCTGATGATCCGTGCGGGTGGCTTCCCGCGCCTTGGCGCTCCTGAAGAGGGTTTGCCTGAGCCGTACGTGTTCGTGAATAGCGTTCTGCGGACACTGCGCGATCCTAAGCCTGATGCACTGCATACCTACATCCCCGATCTGCCGAGCGCAGACATGAGAAATGCGCGGAAATGGGTGGCCCGCTTTGACTTGCCCGATGCCCCGCCGATCCCTGAGCCACCGACGATTGTTCCGCCGCCCGCAAACCGCGAACCCGCCCGCCAAAGTGTGCGGGGCGGCAGTGCATGCCCGGAAGCGGGTTGGTGGCATACGCCAGCAAAGGTTGGGAGTCGTCGTTACTTCGAGGCTGGCGAAATCATGCCGGTGATTGAAGGCAGTTCGTGGGGTACAACAAACTGGCACTGGTCGCCGACTGAGAAGCAAGACGGATAAAACCGGCCATGACGAGATACCTGATTCTCGACGGCGATCACACGACGGTCGCAGGAACGGTACAGGCGAAGGCTACGCCGTTCGCGCTCGACGGCAGGAACATCGCGCATGAGGATGACGATGTGTTTTGCCCGGTGTGCAAGACGATCGGCAAGATCAAATGCGTCGGCCCGCGAATTCCGATGACCGGGCCGGATGGTCGCCGCGTAGCGCTGAGTGACGATCTGTGCGTTTGCAAGTGTCCGGTGTCGCCGTTACTCATCCCGTCGCAGCAGGTCATGTCAGTTGACGCGTAAGGTCTATGTTCTGGTGAGGGACTTAAGATTGGTACAGACCTTATCTTGATGGCACGTCGCACCTTGACTAACGATGTAGCATCATCGATGTGTTGATTGATAATTCTCCGTCTCTACTCGAGGGATTTGGTATGAATATTGACACGGTTGTTAGCTCTTTGGGAACAATTAATACTGCTATCGCGGTCGCAACCGGAGTCTGTGCTGTTATCATGTTTTTCAAAAATTACCGTTCTGGGAGCCAGATTTTTTCTCAGAGTCGTACGAAACGATTGTATGAAATTATGAAGCTAAAAGATCGGGATTGGCGTGCAATCTCATCTGGTGCATTGCAGCTGGCAGTTAAGGAGGCGTTCGGGGTGCAATTAAGTGGTGATGAAATTAGGTTTGTATTCGAGCGAGATGATGCGCTATCTCTATTTCGATCGATAAAGTATGCCGGGAGGTTTGTGAAATTCAATCCCGACGAAGTATGCTATGAAGATAATAGATTTGAGTGGCTCAGAAGATTTACCTTGGTGCAAAATTTTAAGTTCTTTCTCGTTGCTTCGCTCGTCGTCTATTTTGCCACTTTTCTCGCGATCCCCAAAAATGGGGTGATCACGCCGATTTTGGCTACGATACTTATGCTTTTCGGTGCAGGCACAACATTTGTTCTAATGTTTTTGGCTAGAGGGGCAGAATCAGCAAGCACTCTGTTGAATGTAAATGAAAAATACCCCTTGCCAGCGTACGGATACGACTCGGAGTCACGTTTGGGCAAGAAACACACCGCTAAACTTTCGGATCGTACTCGTCACGATGCTACGAAACAGCCGGTGCTTGCTAGTCGTCGCGCGACGCGGCCCCTTCGCCGATCCATTCGATCAACTCGGAAAATTCGGTCTGCAACGATCTGAGTCCGCTTTGTCCAGTTGCACGGGACTAGGTCAAAAGGAAGTGTGACGGCGCTCGCAAAGGAGACGTTCAGGGAGGAATTTAGGGTGATGACGGCGCGTAGCGCTGGTGATTCAGAGATGGGATGTCGTCTGAACTATGTTCTTTCGGTGGGGTTGGCGCTTTTGAGCGTCCAAAGGAAGTAACCCTTTTTATCCATAAGCTCTCCGCGCTCTCTGAGCCGCGCTACTTGCTCTGCAATCATCGCTGCTGTGCCGGATGCGAGTCCGGTAATAAGCATTGCGTTTGGCGCACCAATAAGGGCCGCGGCATCGAGTCCGACCAAACCAGTCAGGATGCCCATCTTCCGTAGCGCGCGCGATTGATTGATGCGATGCACTGTTTTTTCTACGTCGCTGAGCGCGGCGTCAATCTGATTCCGTTGGATGCTTCGAACCTCGCGTACAAATCCTTCAGTACCAAACGCTGACTTGATGCCGACTAGTGCATCGGCTAGCTACGGCTGAACGTGCTGAAGCCCGACAGTTCACCGCCAGACAAGGGCATTCATGGGCCGATGTGTACGATTGTCGATGCCGTTAGGAAATCTGTATCGGGTTTGCCGTGTTCGTCGAGCGTACCGTTGTGGGCTTCCATGTCGGCCGTCAGCACTACGGCACCACCGACTGTCAAGACGATAGTCCGCATGTCGTCCATTTCGGCATTTGGCGAGAATTCGTACTCGCCGCCGGTGTCTGCCAGCAGGTCGATATCGGGAACAACCGCGTCGCGCTTATCTGGCGCGATGATCGTATTGGCTTTGGCTTCATCCGGAACTCGTTGCACGCGAAGTACAAACGAATCACCGTCCGTCTTGACCAGACGGAAGGCCACGCTGCGCGGATTCTTGGACTTCACGTGCACGACAAGCAGACGCAGATCGTCACGGTATGGAAGCACCTGAGTTTCGATGGACAGATTGCTTTGCCAGTTGGTGGCCCCGGCGATGGGGGGTGTCAGAAATTCCGTGTTCAAGGCGGGGTTGAGAATCACACGGATGGCCGACTGAATCGGTCTTCGTAAA
>NZ_JAWJWL010000002.1:0-85047 GCF_034721475.1 Burkholderia alba
GTAGTTCGCGCATCCCGCGAGCGCCAGCGCGGCAACCGCGGCGGCGAGCACGGTGCGGCCACCGCTGCGCACGGACAACGGGAGGTTTTTCATCGCTATGGTCTCTGACTCGGAATGAATAATGGACACTGCAAGGATTTCCTTACATTTTCCTGTCTAAAATATGTGTTGCGGCAAGAATTACGGCGTCATTCCGCCGGAGCTCTCGCAGTAGTTGCTGAGGATCCGGCGCAGCATGCTTTTCAGGAAGCCCACTTCTTCGGGGGTGAACCCGTCCAGCAACTGTTCGAGCACGCTGCGGAAGATTTCCGGCATACGCTCGGCCAGCTCGCGACCTTCGTCGGTCAGTTCGAGCCGCACGACCCGGCGATCCTCGCTGCTGCGCACGCGCGAAAGCAGGCCCCGTTTCTCGACCCGATCGAGCAGGCGCGTAATGGCACTCGCATCGATGCCGTATTCGCGCGCCAGCTCGGCTGCCGTCGAGCATTTGCCGACCGCCAGCATGAACAGCATGCTCGCCTGGGTGCCGGTGATGCCTAGTTCAGTCTGCGTGCGCTGTGTGACCAAATTGGTCATCAGCGACTTCACGCGCGACATCAGGTACCCAACGCTTTCGTTGACCTGATAAGCCGACAGCGTCAGATCGGGCGGCGGGGAAGAAGCGGGCGGGATGGACGGATCCGACATAAATTCTCTGAAGCTGCAATAGTTGACTAGGCAGCAGTATAGGCGCGAATAGTTGCCGCGGCAAATGTTAATCCAAGCGGGTATCGCGTGCTGGCGTGCAAAAAATGACCCTGTCGCGAGTGGGACTATCGCCGTTCCGGCAGCGGGACGCGCATAAGTGTTGCGCTGCAGCGCACAGGGCCGCTCCCGACATTCCGACGTGCTATAATTTGAGGCTTTCCAAGCTGCATGGCGCGCGCATGTGACGAAACATGCGCGCGCATTTGCGCGTTTGTACTTTTCAGGCTCCGATTTCCAGGTTTCTATGACCCGCGCCCTTCGCAATATCGCCATCATCGCCCACGTCGACCACGGCAAGACGACGCTTGTCGACCAACTGCTTCGCCAGTCCGGCACCTTCCGCGAGAACCAGCAGGTTGCGGAGCGGGTGATGGATTCGAACGACATCGAAAAAGAGCGGGGTATTACGATTCTCGCGAAGAACTGCGCGGTCGAATACGAAGGCACCCACGTCAACATCGTCGATACGCCGGGGCACGCGGACTTCGGTGGCGAAGTGGAGCGCGTGCTGTCGATGGTCGACTCGGTGCTGCTGCTCGTCGACGCCGTCGAGGGTCCGATGCCGCAAACCCGCTTCGTGACGAAGAAGGCGCTCGCACTGGGCCTCAAGCCGATCGTCGTGATCAACAAGATCGATCGCCCGGGCGCGCGGATCGACTGGGTGATCAACCAGACCTTCGATCTGTTCGACAAGCTCGGCGCGACGGAAGAGCAACTCGATTTCCCGATTGTCTACGCGTCGGGCCTGAACGGTTACGCATCGCTGGATCCCGAAGCGCGCGACGGCAACATGCGCCCGCTGTTCGAGGCGATCCTCGAACACGTGCCGGTCCGCCCGGCCGATCCGGAAGCGCCGCTGCAGCTTCAGATCACGTCGCTCGACTATTCGACCTACGTCGGCCGCATCGGCGTGGGCCGTATCACGCGCGGCCGCATCAAGCCGGGCCAGCCGGTCGTGATGCGCTTCGGCCCGGATGGCGACGTGCTGAGCCGCAAGATCAACCAGGTGCTGTCGTTCCAGGGGCTGGAGCGCGTCCAGGTCGAATCGGCTGAAGCCGGCGACATCGTGCTGATCAACGGCATCGAGGATGTCGGCATCGGCGCGACGATCTGCGCGGTGGATACGCCCGAGGCGCTGCCGATGATCACGGTCGACGAACCGACGCTGACGATGAACTTCCTCGTCAATTCGTCGCCGCTCGCGGGCAAGGAAGGCAAGTTCGTGACGAGCCGCCAGATCCGCGATCGTCTGATGAAAGAGCTGAACCACAACGTGGCGCTGCGCGTGAAGGATACCGGCGACGAAACGGTGTTCGAAGTGTCGGGCCGTGGCGAGCTGCACCTCACGATCCTGGTCGAGAACATGCGCCGCGAAGGCTACGAGATGGCGGTGTCGCGCCCGCGCGTGGTGCTGCACGAAGTCGACGGCGTGAAGCACGAGCCGTACGAGCTGCTGACCGTCGATCTCGAGGATTCGCACCAGGGTGGTGTGATGGAAGAGCTGGGCCGTCGCAAGGGCGAAATGCTCGACATGGCGTCGGACGGCCGCGGCCGCACGCGTCTCGAGTACAAGATTCCGGCGCGGGGCTTGATCGGCTTCCAGAGCGAGTTTTTGACGCTGACGCGCGGCACGGGCCTGATGAGCCACATTTTCGACTCGTACGCGCCGGTCAAGGAAGGCTCGGTCGGCGAGCGCCGCAACGGTGTGCTGATCTCGCAGGACGACGGCGCGGCTGTGGCCTATGCGCTGTGGAAGCTGCAGGATCGCGGCCGCATGTTCGTGAAGCCGGGCGATGCGCTGTATGAGGGCATGATCATCGGGATCCACAGCCGCGACAATGATCTGGTGGTGAATCCGATCAAGGGCAAGCAACTGACGAACGTGCGCGCGTCGGGCACCGACGAAGCGGTGCGCCTCGTGCCGCCGATCCAGATGTCGCTCGAGTACGCGGTGGAATTCATCGACGAGGACGAACTCGTGGAAGTGACCCCGCAGTCGATCCGTCTGCGCAAGCGTCACCTGAAGGAGCACGAGCGTCGCCGCGCAAGCCGCGAAACCGCGATCGACTGAGCGACGCGAGCACCGCATCCGCTACGTAAAAAAGCCGCCTTCGGGCGGCTTTTTTACGGGCGCGCGCAAAGCGTGCGACGGTGCCTGAAAAACACTGTTGCCAGGACTCCGGGGAATCCCCGAAAACGCGCCGAAAGCCCGCCGCGACAGGCTTTCGGAGTACTGTCGGATCAAGCTCCGGGAACGGTTCTGTGATATGCTGCGCGCACGCAAGTTTTAGGTCCTTCCAAGCAAGACTTGATTCGCAATCCGCTAAACGGTCAGGCCGTGTCGCGGAAGGTTGAGCAACCCGCTATTTCTCGAGAAGCTCGAAGAAAGGTGAGCGTAAAATGTCAGATGTAATGAAGCAGTTCCAGCTGAACTCCTATTTGTTCGGCGGCAACGCTTCGTATGTAGAAGAACAATACGAAGCATATCTCGACAATCCGGCATCCGTGCCCGATAACTGGCGCGAGTATTTCGACGCGTTGCAGAACGTTCCTGCAACGGACGGTTCGAACGCCAATGACGTGGCGCATAACCCGATCGTCGAATCGTTCGCCCAGCGCGCGAAAGCCAACGCTTTCATCCCGCGCGAGAGCGGCAGCAATCTGGCAACGGCGCGCAAGCAGGTTCATGTCCAGACGCTGATCAGCGCCTATCGATTCCTCGGCTCGCAATGGGCCAATCTCGATCCGCTGAAGCGTCGCGAGCGTCCCGCGATTCCCGAGCTCGAACCCGCGTTCTACGATTTCTCCGAAGCGGATCTCGACCAGACCTTCAGCGCCAGCAATCTCTATTTCGGCTTCGAGCAGGCATCGCTTCGCGACATCGTGAAGGGGCTGCGCGACACGTATTGCGGCACGATCGGCGCCGAATACATGTACATCGGCGATCCGGAGCAGAAGCGCTGGTGGCAGGAGCGTCTGGAATCGACGCGCGCCACGCCGAACTTCTCGGCCGACGAGAAAAAGCACATCCTGAATCGCCTGACGGCCTCCGAAGGCCTCGAGCGCTACCTGCACACCAAGTACGTCGGCCAGAAGCGCTTCTCGCTCGAAGGCGGCGAGAGCTTCATCGCGTCGATGGATGAAGTGGTGCAGCATGCGGGCTCGAAGGGCGTGCAGGAAATCGTGATCGGCATGGCCCACCGCGGCCGCCTGAACGTACTGGTCAACACGCTCGGCAAGATGCCGGCCGACCTGTTCGCCGAATTCGAAGGCAAGCACGTCGACGACCTGCCGGCCGGCGATGTGAAGTATCACAAGGGTTTCTCGTCGGATATCGCGACGGAAGGCGGCCCGGTCCACTTGTCGCTCGCGTTCAACCCGTCGCACCTCGAAATCGTCAACCCGGTGGTCGAGGGTTCCGCGAAGGCGCGGATGGACCGTCGCGGCGACGCGGACGGCCTGCAGGTGCTGCCGGTGCAGATTCACGGCGACGCGGCCTTCGCGGGTCAAGGCGTCGTGATGGAAACGCTGAACCTCGCCCAGACGCGCGGTTACGGCACGCACGGCACGCTGCACATCGTCATCAACAACCAGATCGGCTTCACGACGTCGGATCCGCGCGACGCGCGCTCGACGCTGTACTGTACCGACGTCGTCAAGATGATCGAGGCGCCGGTGCTGCACGTGAACGGCGACGATCCGGAAGCGGTGGTGCTCGCGACGCAGATCGCGATCGACTACCGGATGCAGTTCCACAAGGATGTCGTGATCGACATCGTCTGCTTCCGCAAGCTTGGCCACAACGAGCAGGACACGCCGGCCGTCACGCAGCCGCTGATGTACAAGAAGATCGCTCAGCACCCGGGCACCCGCGCGCTGTACGCCGAGAAGCTCGTGCAGCAGGGCGTGATCACGGCCGAAGATGCCGACGCTTACGTGAAGGCCTATCGCAAGGCGATGGACGACGGCCATCACACGGTCGATCCGGTGCTGTCGAACTACAAGAGCAAGTACGCGGTCGACTGGGTGCCGTTCCTGAACCGCAAGTGGACGGACGCGGCCGACACGGCCGTGCCGCTCGCCGAACTGAAGCGTCTCGGCGAACGCATCACGACGGTGCCGGAAAACTTCAAGGTGCACCCGCTCGTCGAGCGCGTGATCAACGATCGTCGCGCGATGGCGCGCGGCGACGCCCCGCTCGACTGGGGCATGGGCGAGCATCTGGCGTATGCATCGCTCGTCGCGTCGGGCTACGCAGTGCGTCTGACCGGTCAGGATTCGGGCCGCGGCACGTTCACGCACCGCCACGCGGTGCTGCACGACCAGAACCGCGAGCGATGGAACGACGGCACCTACGTGCCGCTGCAGAACATCGCGGAAGGCCAGGCCAAGTTCACGGTGATCGATTCGGTGCTGTCGGAAGAAGCCGTGCTCGGCTTCGAATACGGTTACTCGACCGCGGAACCGAACACGCTCGTCGCGTGGGAGGCGCAGTTCGGCGACTTCGTCAACGGTGCGCAGGTCGTGATCGACCAGTTCATTTCGTCGGGCGAAGTGAAATGGGGCCGCGTGTCGGGCCTCACGATGCTGCTGCCGCACGGCTACGAAGGCCAGGGTCCGGAACACTCGTCGACCCGCATCGAACGGTTCCTGCAGATGTGCGCGGACCACAACATGCAAGTGGTCCAGCCGACCACGCCGGCGCAGATCTTCCACCTGCTGCGCCGCCAGATGATCCGCCTGTTCCGCAAGCCGCTCGTCGTCGCAACGCCGAAGTCGCTGCTGCGCCACAAGGAAGCGGTGTCGGATCTGTCGGAACTCGCGAAGGGTTCGTTCCAGCCGGTGCTGGGCGAAGTCGACGGCGGGATCGAAGCGAAGAAGGTCAAGCGCGTGCTGGCGTGCTCGGGCCGCGTGTATTACGACCTCGTCGCGCACCGTCGCGAGGCGAAGGCGAACGACGTCGCCATCGTGCGTATCGAACAGCTCTATCCGTTCGCGCACAAGCAGTTCGAAGCGGAACTCAAGAAGTATGAGAACGCGACTGAAGTGGTCTGGGTGCAGGACGAGCCGCAAAATCAGGGCCCGTGGTTCTACATCGAACACCACCTGCGTGAAGGCATGAAGGAAGGGCAGAAGCTGGCATACAGCGGCCGCCCGGCTTCGGCTTCGCCGGCGGTCGGCTACTACGCGAAGCACTACGAGCAGCAGAAGGCCCTTATCGAAGGTGCATTCGGCCGCTTGAAGAGCGCATCGATCGCGAAATAACCAGACGTAGCGAAACGGGAAAGCGCAATGCGCTTTCCCGCGCCTTTTGGGGCGCAGGCGCGATGCGCCGCGAATCCCCGGGGCGTTCGCCGGAACCCCGTCATTACCCAGATTAAGCATCCAGGAAAATCACATGGCTATCGTAGAAGTCAAAGTCCCCCAGCTGTCCGAATCGGTTTCGGAAGCCACCATGCTGCAGTGGAAGAAGAAACCCGGCGAAGCCGTGGCGCAGGACGAAATCCTGATCGAACTCGAAACCGACAAGGTCGTGCTCGAAGTACCGGCGCCCGCCGCCGGCGTGCTCGCGCAAGTGCTGCAGCACGATGGCGACACCGTGGTGGCTGACCAACTGATCGCGAGGATCGACACGGAAGCCAAGGCTAGCGCCGCTGCTGCCGCTGCCGGCGCCGCCGAAGTGCAGCCGGCTCCGGCTGCTGCCGCCGCACCGGCTCCGGCCGCTCAACCGGCCGCCGCGGCCGCATCGAGCAGCGCCGCCGCGTCGCCCGCCGCGACGAAGCTGATGGCCGAGAAGGGCCTCGAAGCAGGCCAGGTGGCCGGCTCGGGCCGTGACGGCCGTATCACGAAGGGCGACGTGCTGACCGCAGGCACCGCACCGGCGAAGGCGGCTCCGGCCGCCGCGCCGGCGCCGGCGAAGAAGGCCGCGCTGCCGGAAGTGAAGGTGCCGGCGTCGGCGACGACCTGGCTGAACGATCGCCCGGAGCAGCGCGTGCCGATGTCGCGCCTGCGCGCGCGGATCGCCGAGCGTCTGCTCGAATCGCAACAGACCAACGCGATCCTGACGACGTTCAACGAAGTCAACATGCAGCCCGTGATGGATCTGCGCACGAAGTACAAGGACAAGTTCGAGAAGGAACACGGCGTGAAGCTCGGTTTCATGTCGTTCTTCGTGAAGGCGGCCGTGCACGCGCTGAAGAAGTTCCCCCTGGTGAACGCGTCGATCGACGGTAACGACATCGTGTACCACGGCTACTTCGACATCGGTATCGCTGTCGGTTCGCCGCGCGGCCTGGTGGTGCCGATCCTGCGCAATGCGGATCAGCTGAGCCTCGCCGAGATCGAGAAGAAGATCGCCGAATTCGGCCAGAAGGCGAAGGACGGCAAGCTGTCGATCGAAGAAATGACGGGCGGTACGTTCTCGATCTCGAACGGCGGCGTGTTCGGTTCGATGCTGTCGACCCCGATCATCAACCCGCCGCAATCGGCGATCCTCGGCGTGCACGCGACGAAGGAGCGCCCGGTGGTCGAGAACGGCCAGATCGTGATCCGTCCGATCAACTACCTCGCGCTGTCGTACGACCACCGGATCATCGACGGCCGCGAAGCGGTGCTGTCGCTGGTTGCGATGAAGGATGCGCTGGAAGATCCGGCTCGCCTGCTGCTCGACCTGTAAGCCCGGTCTTTCCCGCATTAACCGCGTCCGTGCCTCGTGCGCGCCCGATCGGGCGGCGCACGGCGGCGCGGAAGCCAAAGAAAAGGATTGTCATGTCCAAGGAATTTGACGTCGTCGTGATCGGCGCCGGCCCCGGTGGCTACATCGCCGCGATCCGCGCCGCTCAACTGGGCAAAACGGTTGCCTGTATCGAAAAATGGAAGAATCCGGCCGGTGCGCTGAAGCTCGGCGGCACCTGCCTGAACGTCGGCTGCATTCCATCGAAGGCGCTGCTCGCGTCGTCGGAGGAGTTCGAGAAGACGTCGCACCATCTCGCGGACCACGGCATCACGGTCGGCGACGTGAAGATCGACATCGCGAAGATGCTCGGCCGCAAGGACGCGATCGTCGAGAAGATGACGGGCGGGATCGAGTTCCTGTTCAAGAAGAACAAGATCACGTGGCTCAAGGGCCACGGCAAGTTCACCGGCAAGACCGACGCCGGTGTGCAGATCGAAGTGAGCGGTGAGGGCGAGACCGAAGTCGTCACGGCGAAGAACGTGATCATCGCGACGGGTTCGAAGGCCCGCCATCTGCCGAATGTGCCGGTCGACAACAAGATCGTTGCCGACAACGAAGGCGCGTTGACGTTCGACTCGGTGCCGAAGAAGCTCGCCGTGATCGGCGCGGGCGTGGTCGGCCTTGAGCTGGGCTCGGTCTGGCGCCGCCTGGGCGCCGAAGTGACCGTGCTCGAAGCGCTGCCGGCTTTCCTGGGCGCGGCGGACGAAGCGCTGGCGAAGGAAGCGGCCAAGCTCTTCAAGAAGCAGGGTCTCGACATCAACCTCGGCGTGAAGATCGACGCGGTGAAGGCCGATGCGAAAGGCGTGTCGATTTCGTATACCGACAAGGACGGCAACGCGAAGACGCTGGACGCCGATCGCCTGATCGTGTCGGTCGGCCGCGTGCCGAACACCGACAACCTCGGGCTCGAAGCGATCGGCCTCAAGGCCAACGAGCGCGGCTTCATCGACGTGGACGACCACTGCCGTACGGCGGTGCCGAACGTCTATGCGATCGGCGACGTGGTGCGCGGCCCGATGCTCGCGCACAAGGCGGAAGACGAAGGCGTGCTGGTGGCGGAAGTCATCGATGGCCAGAAGCCGCATATCGACTACAACTGCATTCCGTGGGTGATCTACACCGAACCGGAAATCGCGTGGGTCGGCAAGACCGAGCAGCAGCTGAAGGCGGAGGGCCGTGAGATCAAGTCGGGCAAGTTCCCGTTCTCGATCAATGGCCGTGCGCTCGGCATGGGCCGTTCGGACGGTTTCGTGAAGATGATCGCGGATGCGAAGACGGACGAACTGCTCGGCGTGCACGTCATTGCGCCGAACGCGTCGGACCTGATCGCGGAAGCGGTGGTCGCGATGGAGTTCAAGGCGGCGTCGGAAGACATCGCCCGTATCTGCCATCCGCATCCGTCGCTGTCCGAAGTGATGCGCGAAGCGGCGTTGGCCGTCGACAAGCGCTCGCTCAACAGCTAAACGCGACGATCCGCCGGCCGCGAACCCGGGCCGGCGCGCAGTTCCACGACGAAGGCGGGCGGGGTTTCCCGCTCGCCTTCGTGTTTTCCGGCTTGTACGATGAACGTCACCGAATACTACGAGCGCGAGCTGCAGACGCGCGGCTACCAGTCCGATTCCGCGCAGCGCGCGGCGGTCGATCGCCTGCAGCAGTGCTACGACGAATGGGTCGAGTACAAATCGCGTCGTTCGAACGCATTCAAGAAGCTCATCATCCATCCGGACCTGCCGCGCGGCGTGTACATGTGGGGCGGCGTAGGACGCGGCAAGAGCTTCCTGATGGATACCTTCTTCGCGGTCGTGCCGGTGCAGCGCAAGACACGCCTGCATTTCCACGAGTTCATGCGGGAGGTGCATCGCCAACTGGAGGAACTGAAGGGGCAGGCGGATCCGCTCGACGAACTCGCGCGCCGGATCGCAAAGCGTTATCGGCTCATCTGCTTCGACGAATTTCATGTATCCGACATCGCCGACGCGATGATTTTGTATCGACTGTTGGACCGATTGTTCAATAATGGTGTGCAATTCGTCATGACGTCGAATTACGATCCGGACGATCTGTATCCCGACGGCCTGCATCGCGATCGCATGTTGCCCGCGATCGCGCTGATCAAGGCGCGGCTCGACGTCATGAACGTCGATGCCGGCGTCGACTACCGGCAACGCACGTTGGCGCAGGTGCAGATCTATCACACGCCGCTCGGCGCGGAGGCGGACCGTGCGCTGCGCCATGCGTTTGCGAAGCTCGCGGCGGTGCCGGACGAAAGCCCGTTGCTCCGTATCGAGAAACGCGAGCTGAAAGCGCTACGCAAGGCGGATGGGGTCGTGTGGTTCGATTTCGCGACGCTGTGCGGCGGCCCGCGCTCGCAGAACGATTACCTCGAGCTGGCGAGCCGATTCCACGCGATCGTGCTGTCCGAGGTGCCGCAGATGTCGCCTCGAATGGCATCGGAGGCGCGCCGCTTCACGTGGCTCATCGACGTGCTGTACGACCACAAGGTGAAGCTGCTGATGTCGGCCGCGGTGCCGGCGGAACAACTGTATGTGGAGGGGCCGATGGCGAACGAGTTCAGCCGGACCGTGTCGCGCATCGTCGAAATGCAGTCGAAGGAGTACCTCGAAACGCCGCGGCGGATTGTCGACACTTCGCTGACCTGACGGCTCGCGCGGGATGTTTCGGACCGCTGACCGGGCAAATGCGCCCCGATCGCGAGGTAAGACAGTTAACTTACGTTAATTCGGCATTAACTATTTTTAAATTCGGATCTGTCTTATATTCAAGATTAAGACGACTCGATATCGTTGCGTCATGCTTCCTACGAACGGAGAGGTTCATGACGCCGTATCGCGACATTACCGATGAAGAGTGGCAGCGCGTCGCTGCCTTGCTGCCTGAACTACGTCCCCGCACCGAGTTGCGTGGCCGGCCGCTCGCCAATACGCGAGCCGTATTAAACGGGGTCTTGTGGGTGATCTACAGCGGCGCGACGTGGTCAGCGATCCCGCGCCGCTATCCGTCGTATCAAACCTGCCATCGCCGCTTCAAGGTGTGGCACGAAACCGGTGCACTCAAGCAGGTGCTCGTCGAACTCTTCGGAGAGGCGAGCGAAGATCTGTGCGGTGTCATGTCGACGCGGATGCGTACGCATCCTCATTCCAAGGCAGCCGAGGCACGCGGTACCTCCACCTCGTCGTCCATGAGCGGTACCCGCTCCACGTATCCCGACGCTTCACTGAAGCACGCGGCCTGAGCCGAGTCGAGCGAACCGCGGCACGAAGCATAAAAAACCGGCCTGGCGATCTAGCGCGCAGGCCGGTTTATTTTGTAACGCCCGAAGAGGGCGAGCTTACTGCTGGCGATTCCAGGTTTGCGAACGGCCGAGCAGCGAGATACCGATATAGCCGCGCACGACGAGCTTCTGTCCGCCGTCGTCGAGCGACATCTTGCACCGGTATACCTTGCCGTTTTCCGGGTCGAGAATATTGCCGCCGTCCCAACCCTCTCCCGATTTCTTCATCGCCTTGATGATCGTCATGCCCTTGATGAGCTGGTCCTTGCGCTCATCGGTGCAGGCGGTACAGCGGCGATCGGGTGTGTCATTCGCGCCGAGTCCCTTGATCACGGTGCCGGACAACTCGCCGTTCGCATCCTGCGTGATCTGCACGAGCGCTTTCGGCTTGCCGGTGCTGTCGTCGATCGTCTGCCACGTGCCGATCGGGCTGTCGGTTTGTGCGAACGCGCCAGCGGCACAGGCGAACAGTGCGCCCGCGAGCGTGATCGAACGCAGGGAGCGGGTCAGTCGAATCATTGTCTTCCTCCTTGAATTGCGTTGTCGTTTTTCATCGGGTTCACGGGGCCGTCTGCGTTGGACAGGCGATGTCGCGAACTCTGCGCAGAATACGTGAAAGCAGCCGTATCGTTTGATAGAACTGCCTCTAATCGATGCGAACGCGATGGGGCGATGCGCGCAGGCGGCGTGGTGCGGGGCGGCCGGCTACCGGTGCCCGAGCGGGCGCCGGTACGGGGTCAGTTCAACTGATACGAGAACGACGCGTTGACGCGCGGGCTGCGCGATGCACTTTCGACGGGTGCATCGCCGATCGGCTTCGCGACGGACAGATCGATGTTGTAGAAGCGGCTGTCGGATACCCGGAAGCCGAGCCCGACCGACGACAGCCGGCTTGGTGACGTCGTGCCCGTATGCAGATAGACGCGCGCCATGTCGAACGAGACATACGGCGTGATCGTCTTCAGATAGGTGTAACCGGGCGAGAATGCGCGATTCAGTTCGAGCGACATACCCCAGCCCGAATCGCCGGACGTCTCGCCCGGTTGGTAGCCCAGTGCGAAGCGCTGCGCGCCGAACGATATCTGTTCGGTGGTGGGCAGAGAGTCCGGGCTGTATTGTCCGGTGACCTGCAGTGTCGAGCCGATGCGGAACGGCCACTGGTTGGTCTGCACGTAGGTAGCGCCGGTGCGCACGAACGTGATCGAGGCGGGATTGGTGGCAACCGAATTCGGCACATTGGTCTCGGCGGATTTCGACGCGCCGAGAATGTTGAACGCTTTCGCGACGTTGAAGCTGAGCTTCTGGACCTGCTGAGGCTGGACGTTCGTGTAATCGAGTTGCATCTGCAGCACGCGCACCTGCGATTGCATGCCGAGGGTCGCGCCGGTGATCTGGTTCTGGTAATTGTCCTCGCTGTGCGATGCGTAACCGGATACGGTGCCGAGCAGGCTGCGCTGGTTGTTGAGCAGCAGCGGATACGAGGCGGACAGCCCGAGCTTGTCGTTGATCACCGTGCGTTGCACGTAGGACGGCAGGCCGGGGTTGTCGGTCGGGTTGCCGCGATAGTGGCTCGCGTCGATCCGTGTCATCAAGCCGCTGCTGCCGACCGGCACGGCGCCGCTGAACGCCACATAGGTCTGGTTGTTGGGGCCCTTCGGAAACAGCGCCGAGATGCTCAGCTGTTCGCCGAGCGACGTGAGTCCGTTCTCGGTCGCGGTGATGAGGCCCTGCACCCCCGGATTGCTGGTGTTCAGGCCCATGCTCACATTGAACGGCTTGCGATCGACATTGAGTTCCAGCGTCGTCGCGCCGTCGGTGTTTTGCGGCGGCGGGACATTGGCCTTGACCGTGAGGCCCGGCAACAGGCCGAAGGTGTTCACGTAGCGCTCGAACGTCGCGCGGCGCAGCGGCCGGTCTTCCGTGATGTGCGCGGCGATCGCACGGAGCTTTCCTTCCATCGCGCCCGGCTTGCCGGTGATTTTCACGTCGGCCACATAACCTTCGACAATCGTCACGCGCACGACGCCGCCCTCGAAGGTCTGTGCGGGAATGAAGGCGAACGACAGCGCGTAGCCGCGCGACTGATACAGCTTCGTCACGCCGTTGGCGACTTCGATCAGTTGGCCGATCGTGATGTCTTGGCCGACCAGCGGCGTAAAGCGGCGCGAGATTTCCTCGAACGGAATGGATTTCACGCCTTCGACCTGGAAGGTGGCCGGCGTCAGGTGGCGAGCCAGCAGCTCCTGGACCTGCAATTCCTGAGGGGCGACCTGCACGGTGACGCTGGGGCGTTGCGGCGTGTTGATCTGCGGCAGCGACTCGAGAGGGTTACCGCCCGGGCGGCTCTGCGCATGCGAGGCACTGGCGGCTGCGGCGAGAGCGAGCAGCACTATCCATGTGTCATGTCTGGATTTCATCGTGATTCCTCGTTGGCCTGCTTCTAGTTTTCTGATGCCGATGCGCGGCCCGTCTCGCGCTGCGCATCGTGTCTTCTATTCTTGTCGTGCCGATTATCGTGAAACCGCGCGTTCCCTTCGGCAAGGAACGCGCGGGTTGCCGCGTTACTTGCCGATGCCGCCGAGGGTACCCAGCAGACCTGTCACGGGTGCGAGGAGCCCGCTGGAGCCGCCCGTCGAAGAGGTCGTGCTGCTGACGAGTCCGGTGACCGGCGCAAGCGGATTGGCGCCGCCGCCCGAACCTGCCGTACTGGTAACAGTATTCAGCAAACCCGTGACGGGCGCGAGAGGATTTGCACCCCCCGAGCCGCCTGCCACGCCACCGAGCGAACCGGTAACGGTCGAGACGAGCGACGTGACGGGCGCGAGCGGATTGTTGCCGCCCGCACTGCCGAGCAGGCCGGTGACCGGGGCCAGCGGATTGCCGCCGCCCGACCCGCCGAGCAGGCCGGTGACCGAGCTGAGCGGGTTCGAGCCAAGCCCGACGCTCGACAGGAGTCCGTTCAGCGGGTTGGTCGGCGTGTTGCCGGGCGAGCCGGCACCGACGGTTGCCGTCGAGCCGCCGACCAGGCTGGTGATGAGGCCCGGAATCGGTGCCGCGCCGTTCGGGCCGGCCGGATTCACGAGGCCGCCGGCATTGGTCACGATGTTGCCCACCGACGTCACCAGTTGGCCGACGTCGCCGACGAGCGGCTGGGTCGACGTGCCGCCGATCTGCTTGCCGGCGGAGCTGATCGCGCCGCCGACTTGCGCGAGCAGGCCGGAGGCCGGCTGGCCGAGACCCGTCGTCGTGCCGACTGTCTGGGGGACCTGGCCGGCCGTGATCACGATCGGGGTGATGGCGGAGCTGATCGGTTGGGTCACTTGCTGGACCGGTCCCGACGACAACACTGTGCCGAGCGTTGCGCCGCCCGCGTTGACGCCGTTGGCGACGGTGGTGAGCAGCGTGCTGACCGGTGACGTGACGGGCGACAGCGGGGCGAGCGGGCCCGTGCCGAGCGCCCGGACCGTCGAACTGACGCCCTGCACAGTGTTACTCGCCGCGCTGACCACGCTGCCGAGGCCGGCGACCGTCGTACCGACCGGGTTCGACGTCGAGCCGATCTGGCCGAGCCCGTTGCTGACCGCATTGGCGGCGGCGTCGATGATGGTGCCGGTGCTCGAGACCGTGCTGCCGAGGCCCTGGGTGACGCCGCTGCCGAGACCGGGCACGCTGACCGAACCGACCGTGTTGCCGAGGTCGGCCGCGGTCTTGCCGAGCGTGTTGACGACGCCCGTCGTGCCGCTCGAGGTCGTGGTCGTCGTGGTCCCGCCGCCGGTCCCGCTGCCGCTGCCCGAGCCACCGCCGCTGGCGGACGGCGGAGCGCTGATTCCGCTGCCGCCGCACGCGGCCAGCAGGCACGCGGTGGCGAGCGCGGTCAAGGGGACGCGCCACGTGTTGAGCGTACGCGATGAAATGAGACGATGCTGGTTCATGATGGCCTCCTCGCTGCCTGTGCCTGTCTTAATGGGGCTTGTTGCTGAGTCCGCCGAGCAGGCCGCCTACGAGCGACGTGACCGGGGCCAGCAGGTTGTTGTTCGAGCCGCTCGTGCCGCCGCTGGAGCCGGACAGCGATGCCGCGCCGCCGACCGCGGTGGTGGCCGTGCTCACGGTGCTGGTGACAGCCGAGCCGCCGGCACCGCCGGTCACGCCGCCGAGTGCGCCGGTGACGGTCGACAGAAGGCCGGTGACGGGGGCGAGCGGGTTGCTGCTGCCGCCGCCGGTGCTGCCGCCGAGCGCGCCGGTGACGGTCGAGACAAGACCCGTGACCGGGGCGAGCGGGTTGCCGCCGCCGGCACCGCCGGTCACGCCGCCGAGTGCACCGGTGACGGTCGACAGGAGGCCGGTGACGGGGGCGAGCGGGCCGCTGCCGCCGCCGGCGCTACCGCCGATGCCGCCGAGTGCGCCGGTCACGGTCGAGACGAGGCCCGTGACTGGAGCAAGCGGGCCGCTGCCGGTCGAGCCGCCGATGCCGCCCAGCGTCCCGGTCAGGCCATTGACGAGGCCCGTGATCGGAGCGAGAGGATTGGTGCCGGTGCCGCCGGTGAGGAGGCCGCCCACTGCCTTGACGGTGTTGCCGGTGGACGACACGGTGGCGCCGAGGCCGACCGTGACGGGGTTGCCGCCGCCCGTCGTCGCGATCAGTGCGCCGGCCTGGTTCAGGCCGTTGCCGATCGCGCCGAGCAGGTTATTGACCGGGGCGCCGAGTCCCGTCACGTTGCCGATCGTTTGCGTAGTATTCCCGACCATCGTCGTGATCGGGGTGATCGCCGAGCTGACCGTTTGCGTCAGTTGCTGGACCGGTCCGGTCGACAGCGCGGTGGTGAGCGTGGAGCCGCCCGTCGTGACGGCGTTGCCGACCGTGGTGACGAGACCGCCGACCGCCGACGTAACGGGGGCGAGCGGCGCCAGCGGGCCGGAGCCGAGACTCGTGACGAGACTGCCGGTGTTGGTGACCGCGCCGCCTAGTTCGCCCACGACACCGCCCGTGCTCGCGAGCGTCGTGCCGAGCGGGTTGGTCGAGGCGCCGAGCTGGCCGAGGCCGTTGCTCAAGCCGTTGCCGAGTGCGCCGACTGCGCCGCCGACGTCTTGCACGACGCCGCCGAGCGACTTCGTCGTCTGCGGATTCACGCCGGGCAGCGATTGGCTCGCGATGACTGTGCCGAGACCTGCAACAGTCGCGCCCGCGTTCGTGACGAGGTTGCCGGTATTGGCGACCACGGTGCCGACTGCGTTGATGGATGCGCCGCCGGAGCTGGTACCGGAGCTGGTCCCCGAACTCGTGCCCGAACTGGTACCGGAGCTCGAACCCGAGCTCGAACCCGAGGTGCCCGAGCTGGAGCCGGACGTGCCGGAACTCGAGCCCGAGGTACCGGAACTGGAGCCGGACGTGCCCGAGCTGGAGCCCGAGGTGCCGGATGTCGCACCCGACGTTCCGCTGGAGCTGGAGCCGCCGCCGAGGCCTTGGCTGAGTGTGCCGGAGCCGCCGCAGGCGGCGAGTGAGAGCATGGCTGCCACGGTGGCCGTGATCAAAGTCGCCCGAAGCGAACCATGTGCAATTGTCTGAATGTCCATTTCGTCCTCGCGTTGCTGTTGTGTGGTGTGTGGTGCCGCGAGGCATACCCTGCAACTGTCGTGCCACGGCACTCGACAGTCCATTCGGATCATTTGGAAATTGGTTGGAAATCCTTGCTGTGTAAGGATTTTGAGGCATGAAAAGAACTGCTGAATAAGTGAAGGAATGTGCTTTTGGGTGGGTGTCGAACCGGTTTCGTAACGTAACGTCCCGGGTTTTTCGTTACGCGGGCCGCGTAACGTTTGCCCAAAGTTCGATATGTGGAAGATCTGTTTTATAGATGGATTAGGCAGGCAGATCTAACCTATCGTAAGTCCTATGTGTAAGTGCTACCGAAAAGCCGTACAAATAAGGTGTACGTGAGGCCGCGATGTCTGAACAAAATGCATAAAAGAAGTTGGAAAGAAAAGAGGTTCAGATATAAGATTCATCCGTGCGCGTTTTGTACGAACCAGTACATGAGGAGGACGCGATATCGATGATTGTCAACTTGTATCAATTCGTGAAGAGCTCTTGAAAAACGAGCTATAACGAAATTGCCTGAGCCGTTGTTTACAGCAATGGTGGGCAAGGTCGGCCATCATGCGAGGAGCATTAAGGCCAACGAAAACTCCAAGGCACGAGGATCACCATGAAAGCACTGATGAACCGCTTCCTGCGGGAAGAAACCGGCGTGACCGCGATCGAATACGGGTTGATCGCAGGGCTCATCGCGGCCGTTATTGCTGCCACCGTTACCAGTCTCGGAACAGCACTCAACACGGTGTTCAGTAATATCCTTTCCAGTCTGCCGAAGTCATAACGGCGTTATTTCGTTACGCGTTATTACGAGCCGCGGATTGCTTCGGCAATCCGCGTAACGCTGCCTGGGCGGTCGAGGCTGAAATGATTCACTTGTTCAGTGTGGGGTTCTTTTTCGCCTGGGCTACGGCTGTTGCAATAGACGATTGTCGCGATCGCCGTATTCCCAATGCGCTTGTGATCACCGGAGTGATCGCAGTCATCATATTTACAGTTTCCCGACATAATCCATTCGGGACGACGTGGCTCGACGCGTTGATTGGCGGAGGCATCGGCCTGATCTCGCTTTTTCCGTTTTTTGCGCTGCGCATCATGGGCGCGGCCGATGTCAAGGTGTTTGCCGTGCTCGGCGCCTGGTGCGGGGTCTCCGTGCTGCCGTGGCTGTGGATTGTCGCGAGCGTCGCCGCAGGCATGCACGCGCTCGGCATCATGTTCCTGACCCGGACCTCGTTCGCGACGCTGTGGCGGCAGGGTTCGCCCACCTTCGCGCTGGGCGCGCGCCGCTCGACGCCATACGCTGCCTTCCTCGTCATTCCCGCCGCGCTCTGGCTCGGCTACGTCACCTATATGGGAGGCGCGTGATGAGACCGGCTGCGCGTCCACACGCGATGTTCCGCCGCCAGCGTGGCGCGACGGCGGTCGAATTCGCGATCCTGTTTCCGCTGTTCTTCGTGATCATGTACGCGATCGTCACGTACGGGATGATTTTCGCCACGCAGCAAAGCCTGACGCTGGCGGCCACCGAAGGGGCACGTGCCGCGCTCGACTATCAGCTCGCCAGCACGCCGGCCGCCGCCTACGCCGCGCGCGCCAACCAGGCCTGCGTCGTTGCGAAAGGGCTGACGACGTGGCTGCCGGTGACGCCGAGCTGCGCAACCAATGCAAGCGGTTCGACGCCGACGGCGTGCAGCTACGACGCGTCGATGTACTGCGTCCAGGTAACGGTCACGTATCCGTACTCGAGCAATCCGCTCGTACCCTCGATCCCGTTGTTCACGGGTCCGCTGCCGAGCACGCTGACGAGTCAGGCGACGGTTCAGATCAACCCGGCGAACATTCTGTGAGGAAGGAGGCGGCTCAACGTTCATTCCACGCGTCGTGCAGCGCGCCTCGCGGCGCCGGGTAGCCTGATAGCTCCCGACGACATTGTCTTTACGCATCGTTCACAACAACCATGGCCAACAATCTGACCAAGATCATCGCGGCGCTGCTGATCGGGATCGCGATCCTGCTGGGCATCTACGCGTGGGTGCTCGGGCGCAAGCCGGCGCCCGCCGTGCCGGGTGCCGCACCGGCGGTCGCAACGCGGACCTTTCCGCTCGTCGTCGCGGCGCGCCAGCTGCCGGCGGGCCAGCCGATCACGGTCGACGCGCTGAAGGTCCAGCAGGCGGCCGCGTTGCCGCCGGGCGGGTTCGCCGATCCCTCGCTCGTCGTGGGGCGGATCCCGGCGAATGAGATCGCCGCGCAGGCCCCGGTGCTCGCCACGGCGCTGACCTCGGGGATTGCCGACCAGATCGAACCCGGCGAACGCGCGGTCTCGATCAAGGTAGACGAAACGAACGCGGTGGGCAGCCGCCTGCGCCCGGGAAATTACGTCGACGTGTTCCTGAACCTGAAGCGTGAAGGGGGCTTCGGCGCGGGCAGCTCGGAGATCGCCAAATCGCAGGCGCGACTGCTGATGTCGCGGGTGCGCGTGCTGGCGTTCGGCGACGCGACGCCCGATCGCGACGGTACCGCAGGCCCGACGGGGGGCGGCGTGCGCACGGCCGTGCTGGCCGTGCCGACCGCGCAGGTCGACGCGCTGACGCTTGCCGAAGCGAGCGGCCGGCTGGTGCTGGCGCTGCGCAGCCCGCGCGACGAGGATATCGCGACGCAGACGGTTGCCGTTCGGGTGGGCGGCGACAAGGATCCTTCCAAGCAGGCGGCCGACGGCCTGGTGCTGAGCGATCTCTCGCGCAGCGAGAGCAGCGCGCCCAGGCCGCGTGCCGCCGCGCCGCGTAGCGGCAACAGTATCGAGGTAATACGGGGTGGGCGGGCCGAAACGGTTGCCTATTGAATGGCGGAGTGGCGCGTAGTTGAAACAGTGACGGCAGGGAGATGACCGCACAGCGGTTTCCGACACGATGAAAAATAAACTGATTGGATTGGCCATTGCGGTATGTGCGGCGTTGCTGCCGGCCCTCGCTTGCGCGGCGGGCACGGGAACGATCGAACTGGCGATCGGCGCACAGCGTCAGATCGCCACCGGGCGCGACCTGCAGCGCGTGGCGGTCGGCGACCCGAACGTCGCGGACGTGCTGGTCGTGAAAGGCGGCCGGGGCGGCGTGCTGCTCGTCGCGAAGGCGGCCGGTTCGACCAACGTGATGGTCTGGGAACGGGGTCGCGACGATCCGACGGTCTACAACGTCGAGGTCGTGAGCGGTGCCGCGCACGCGGTGCTCGGACAAGGCTCGCCGACCGTCAGGTCGTTCAACGGGACTGCGGTGGTGGAGGGTTCCGCCGCCTCGCTCGATGCGCACGAGAATGCGCTCAACGTCGGCAAGAGCATGGCGAGCAAGGACGGCTCGGTCGTCGACGCATCGACGGTCGGCAGCAAGAATGTCGTTCAGGTCGATGTGCGCGTGGTGGAATTCAGCCGCTCGGTCCTGAAGCAGGCCGGCCTGAATTTCTTCAGACAGAACAACGGTTTCACGTTCGGCTCGTTCGCGCCGTCCGGGCTGCAGTCGGTGACGGGCGGCACGTCGCCGGGCGCGGCGGTCACCGCCAACATTCCGATCGCGTCCGCGTTCAACCTGATCGTCGGATCGGCGTCGCGCGGGATCTTCGCGGATCTGTCGATCCTGGAGGCGAACAACCTCGCGCGGGTGCTGGCGCAGCCGACGCTGGTCGCGCTGTCCGGGCAGAGCGCGAGTTTCCTGGCCGGCGGCGAGATTCCGGTACCGGTGCCGCAGTCGTTCGGCACCATCTCGATCCAGTGGAAGGCGTACGGCGTCGGCCTGACGCTGACGCCGACCGTGCTGAGTCAGCGCCGGATCGCATTGAAGGTCGCGCCGGAATCGAGCCAGCTCGATTTCGTCCACGCGATCACCATCGACAGCATTCAGGTGCCGGCGCTCACGACGCGCCGGGCCGATACGACGGTCGAACTGGGCGACGGCGAGAGTTTCGTGATCGGCGGACTGATCGATCGCGAAACCACGTCGAATGTGAACAAGGTGCCGTTCCTCGGCGATCTGCCGATCATCGGCACGTTCTTCAAGAACCTCAGCTATCAGCAGAACGACAAGGAGCTGGTCATCATCGTGACGCCGCACCTGGTTGCGCCGATCGCGAAGGGGGCGGCGCTGCCTGCTACGCCCGGCGAGCTGTCCGAGCAACGTGATGGCCCGGTGTGGCGTTCGTATCTGGGCGGCGTGCTGTCGCCGGATGCGGGGCCGGGATTTTCGAAATGAACGCGCGACGAAACGATGCGGCGGCTGTCGCCACCCCATCCCATGCGGACGCGCCGGGCGCAATCGCGCCGTGCGTAACCGGAGGTGTTCAACATGAATGCGAGAACTCTTTCATTGGCTGAACCCGCCGTCACCGACTATTTCGTGTGCGCGTCGTCGCAGGACGAGCACGTACGCTGGCTCGCCCAGACGCTGGTGTCGGCAGGTGCGGTGGAGGGGTCGACCCTCGACCCGGCGGCGCTCGCGCAGCGGATTGCCGGACTCAATCCGGCGTTGGTGTTCATCGATTTTTCCGGCGACCGTGCCGCCGCCGCGAGCACCGCCGCCGCTGCGGTGCGTGCGGCCCACCCGGGTCTGCCGATCGTCGCGCTCGGCTCGCTCGCCGAACCGGAAAGCGCGCTGGCGGCGCTGCGTGCCGGCGTGCGCGATTTCGTCGATTTCTCCGCGTCCGCCGACGATGCGCTGCGCATCACGCGCGGGCTGCTCGATCACATCAGCGAGCCGGCCAGCCGCCACGGCAAGGTGACGGTGCTGCTCGGCGCGCGAGCCGGGATGGGCGTGAGCACGCTGGCCGCCAATCTGTCGGTGCTGCTGCAGAAGCGTTCCGCGGGGCAGGGCCGGCAAACGGCGCTGGTTGACCTGGGCCTGCCGGCGGGCGACGGCGCGCTGTTCCTGAACACGCGCTGCGAGATCCATTTCGTCGAAGCCGTGCGTAATTTGCGCCGCTTCGACCGGACCTTCGTCAATACCGCGCTGGCCCGGCACGCAAGCGGGGTCGCGCTGACGACCCTGCCGCCGAACCTGGCCGATCTGCGCGACGTGTCGTATGCGTCGTGCGTCGGCCTGCTGAACCGTCTGAGGGCGTTCTTCGATCATCAGATCGTGGACCTGGGCGGCTTCTCGAATCGCGAGTTCGTCGCACAGGTCACGAGCGTCGCCGACGAGGCGTGGCTCGTCTGCGACCAGGGGGTCGCATCCGTCGTATCGGCTGTCGAACTGCTCGACGGTCTGCGCGACGCGGGCATCGGCACCGATCTGATCCGGCTGGTCGTCAACCAGTACGATCCGGCGCTCGGTCTGGCGTCCGCGCAGATCGCGGAACGGCTCGGCCTGCCGCTCGCCGCGACGTTGCCCGCGCGCCGCGTGCCGATCGGACACGCGGCGAACCAGGGCAAGCTGATCGTCGAGGCATCGGAGCGCGACCCGTACGTGCGTGCGCTCGAGGGGCTCGCCGAGCGGCTTTCCAGCAGCACGGCGGCCCACGGTCAGCGCACGGCGAGCGGCCTGCTTGCGCTCAAGCGCTTCATTCAACACTCTTCCAAGCGGTCTTAAGAGATGGCACAAGACATTCAATTTGCCGACGGCACGGCGCCGTTCTCGCAGACGCAGCAGTTTCACGACATCAAGAACGCTGCGCACGAGCATCTTTTGACCCGTATCGAGGAACTCGGCGCGGAGTTCGGCCGCTGGTCGCGGCAGGCGATCAACCAGTTCGTCGATCTGGAGATGGACAGTTTCGTGAGGCTGCGCCGCATCCCGCTCAACGAGAACGAGGTGCGGACCATCGCGGAAGCGCTGACGAAGGAGCTGGCCGGCTTCGGACCGATCGAGGATCTGCTGGCCGATCCGCATGTGGAAGACATCCTGATCAACGGCTACAGCGACATCTACGTGTCCCGCCACGGGATACTCGCGAAGCTGCCGGTACGCTTCACCGACAACGCGCACCTGCTGCGGATCGTGCGGCGGATTCTCGCGCCGATCGGCCGCCGGCTCGACGAGTCGAACCCGATGGTCGACGCGCGGCTGCCCGACGGCGGGCGCGTCAACGTCGTGATCGAGCCGCTGTCGATCGACGGTCCGATCGTGTCGATCCGGAAATTCCGCAAGGATCCGCTGAAGCCGTCCGATCTGCTCGGCAACGGGACCTACAACGAAGAAATCGGCGCGCTGCTCGAAGCCGCGGTGACGGCGCGCTGCAACGTGCTCGTCTCGGGCGGGACGAGCTCGGGCAAGACCTCGCTGTTGAATGCGCTGGCCTTTCATATTCCGGAGGCGGAGCGCGTCGTGACGATCGAGGACACGGCCGAACTGTCGCTCAATCACCCGCACGTGGTGCGGCTCGAAAGCCGGCCGGGCGGATTCGACGGAACCGGCGTCGTGACGATCCGCGATCTGCTGCGCAACACGCTGCGGATGAGGCCGGACCGGATCATCGTCGGCGAAGTGCGCGGCGGCGAAGTGCTCGAAATGATGCAGGCGATGAACACGGGCCACGACGGCTCGATGGGCACGGTGCACGCGAGTTCGCCGCGCGAATGCCTGTACCGGCTCGAGATGTTGGCGGGATTCGCGGGCTTCCAGGGCACCGAGTCGAGCCTGCGCCGCCAGATCGCGAACGCGATCGATTTCATCGTGCAGATCGGCCGGCTGTCGAACGGGCGGCGGCGGATCCTGTCGATTACCGAGGTGACCGGTCTGTCCGACAACATCATCGCGACCCAGGAGTTGTATCGCTACGAACCGCGCCTGACGGCCGACGGCGAAGAGCTCGACAACTGGGAATCGCTCGGCATCCATCCGCATTCGCCGAAGCTCGCGCGATTCCGTCAGGCGCTGACCGGCCAGACGTCGGGCGGCGGCAACGACGCGTTCGGGCGAGGCGGGGGCTTCAATGTCTAGCGCCGTCCTCTGGGTGCTGGCCTTCGCGCTCGTGCTCGCAGCGAGCGCGCTCGCGCTGTGGCGGCGCGGGGAGGCGAGCCAGGAGCGCGCCCATACCGTGCGCTTCATCGACAGCCGGCTGGAGCCGGGCGCGCGAGGCGCAGCGGCGGCGAAGGCGAAGGCGTCGCGGAGCAACCCGAGTCAGGCTGCCCAACAGCCGGCCGCGCCCGCACGACCGGCGCAGGGGGTTGCGCGCTGGCGCAAGCAGGCCGGCGACATCGGACTCAACCTGTCGAACCGGGCCGGACTGAGCGAGATCCGCACGCTGTTGATCGTGCTCGCGGTGGTCATCGTCGTGCTGACGTTCTGGGCGGGTTCGGAAGGCGGCCTGCTGGCCGCCGGGGCGGCGCTGATCGGCGGCGTGACGCTGCTGGTGTTCTGGGTCGTGTCGCGTATCCAGCGCCGGCGGCTGCAGATCGTCCGCCAGCTGCCGTCGTTTCTCGACGGCATCGTCCGGCTCGTCACGCTTGGCAACAGCGTGCCGGCATCGTTCCAGGCGGCGCTGCTGTCGACCGAGCCGCCGCTGCGCGCTTGTCTCGATCATGTGTCGCGCATGCTGCGCTCGGGCGTCGAGATCGATCGGGCGATGGTGTATATCGCGCAGCTTTACCGGATCCGGGAATTCGAGCTGGTGGGTTCCGTACTCCGGCTGTCCGTCAAGTACGGCGGCCGGGCGGACGTGATGCTCGACCGGATGGCGGTCTTCATGCGCGATCTCGAACAGGCGGAGCGCGAGCTGGTGGCGATGTCCGCCGAGACGCGCCTGTCGGCGTGGGTGCTGGGTTTGCTGCCGGTCGGGATCGGCTGCTTCGTGATCGCCACCAGTCCGCAGTATTTCGGAGCGATGTGGTTCGATCCGTTCGGCCGCCAGTTGGTCTACCTGGCGTTCCTGTTGCAGCTCGCGGGCGGCTACTGGCTGTACCGGCTCGCCCGCCTCAGGTGATGACGATGGATGCAAGCCAACTTGGAGCCATTGCCGTCGGTCTCGGTGCGCTCGGCGTGCTGATGCTGGCGGTGCTCGTCGTTTTGCGCGCGGTGCTGGTCGATCGCAGCGAGAAGGCGCTCGTCGAAGCGTTGGATCAACGGGCCGCCGCGGTGGAAGCCGCGGCGGCCCGAGCGGGGCACGGCGGGGCCGTCGCGCGCGCGCAGGCGGCCGACGAGCAGCCCGCGGGCCGCCCGCGCTTGACCGCGCTGCTCGATCGTGCCGGCAAGTTCGGGATGGAATTGCTCGATACCAAGTTCGGCAAGCAGATCGTCGCGGAGGAGGATCGGCACCTGCTGGAGCAATGCGGGTATGTCGACGCCCGCACCCGCGGGATTTTCCTGAGCGCACGCGTCGCCTGCGGCCTGCTGTTTCCGATCGTGCTGCTGGCGGTGCTGGGCAGCCGCATCGAACCGAGCCGCTGGACGATGTGGGCCGGGGTGGCGGTAATCGTCGGGTTCATGGCGCCGAAGGTCTATATCCGGCGCCGGGCCGCGGCGCGGCGGCTGTCCGTCATCGACGAACTGCCGCTGCTGGTCGACATGCTGCGGCTGCTGCAGGGGGTCGGGCTGTCGCTCGACCAGAGCATGCAGGTGATCGTCAACGATTTCAGAAGCATGCTGCCGGTGCTGTCGTCGGAACTCGGGATCGCGCAGCGTCAGTTCGCGGCGGGCCGCACGCGCGAACAGTCGCTGCAGCGGCTCTCGACGAGCTTCGGCAACGAGGATCTGCGTGCGATCGTGCGCATGCTGATCCAGGTCGACAAGCATGGCGGCGCGGTACAGGAGCCGTTGAAACAATTCGGCGACCGCCTGCGCGAAGCGCGCCGCGCGATGCTGCGCGAGCGGATCGGCCGGCTGACCGTGAAGATGACGGGCGTCATGATCCTGACGTTATTGCCCGCGCTGTTCATCGTCGCGGCCGGTCCGGGCGTACTCGCCGTCATGCAGACACTCGGCCGCGCGGGACATCACTGAGCGCGCGACGGAGATAGGGGGCAACATGAAGGGACACAATGTTTCGATGACGACGGCGGGCATCGCGCTGCTTGCGCTGCTGCTGGGGGCTTGCGCGTTCAAGGAGTCGGGCTACGGCGTCGGCGCGCAGGCCGAGCGCGCCGCGCTGATGCAGGCCGCGGCGGACAAGAACGCGACGCCCGATACGCCGGGGATGTATCTCGGGCTGATCGGCAGGATGCAGGCGCAGGGGCTGTATTACGCGTCGCTCGCGCACATCGACGCCTACGAAAAGCAGTACGGCGTATCGCCGGACACGATCCTGCTGCGCGGCGACGCGCTGCGCGCGACCGATCAGCCGGTCGCGAGCGCCGCCGCGTACAACCAGTTGCTGAGCACGCCGCTCGCGGCGCGCGGCTATCGCGGGCTCGGGCTGCTTGCGGGCGGGGCGGGCAATTTCGACCTCGCTTCGAAGGAGCTCGAGCAAGCGGCGGTGCTGGCGCCGACCGATGCGCTGACCTTGTCCGATCTCGCCTATGCGCGGATGCGCAGCGGTGATGTGCAGGGCTCGCGGGTGCCGTTGATGAAGGCGGCGGAGCTCGATCAGAACAGCCCGAAGATCCTGAGCAATCTCGCGCTGTTCCTGGTGGCGACCGGACACGCGCAGGAGGCGCTCGGACTGATGACTCAGCAGAAGCTGCCGGCGGACGTCAGGACCGAGATTCGCAACGACGCGGCGAAGGTGGCCGCGGCGGCCCGCGTCCGGCAGCGTGCGGAGTCGCTGCCGCTGCATGCGCCGGTGGCCGGCGCGCCGGCCGTGGCAAGCGCACAGGGCTTCGATCCGACCGCGCCGCTGCTGCAGCGCTTTTCGCGATGACCAACACCTATCGAGGGGCGATCATGCATCACGATATCGACAACCAGACGATCCGGGCCGGGCTGCGGCGCGGGTGTGTGTACGCCGCGCTGCTGGCCGCCGCGTTCGGCGCGTCGGCGGCACAGGCGCAGAGCGCGGCCGGGAGCGCCGCGCCGCTCGCGTCGGAGATCAGTCATTCGACCCAGGCCTGGCTCGACCTGCAGGGCAGTAACCGTGCCGCCACGCCGCATCCGCAGCCGATGATCGGCGCGGCCGCATCGCTCGCGTACCAGCGCTATCTCGAGTCGTTCAAGAGCAAGATTCCGGTGTTCTACGGCTCGTCGTCGGGGTCCGGCGGCGGGGGGCCGGATTACCTGCTGACGCCGAGTTCGTCGCAGTGAGCCGGCGATGATCCGCTTCCGTGCCATGAGGAGTCCGCCGCCGCACTGCCGCGCGGCGGCTTCCGGACGCGTGCGTGAACGCGGTTCGATCGCCGTGCTGGCGGCGATCTGGATGCTGGTCGCCGTTGCGTTGCTCGGTACGATCGACATCGGCAACGTGTTTTTCGTCCGGCGCAATTTGCAGGGCGTGGCCGATATGGCCGCGATCGCGGCCGCGCAGCGAATGGACGCCCTGTGTCAACAGCCGGCGACGGCCGCGAACGCGAATGCGACCGCGAACGGCTTCGATCCGACCCAGAGCGGGAACACGCTGGCCATTTCGTGTCTGCGCTGGGATCCTCAGTACTACGGGTCGCCCAGCTATTACGGCACGACGTCGACGCCGCTGAACGCGGCGCAGGTGACGGTCACCCAGAACGTGCCGTACTTCTTCTTCGGACCGAACCGGCAGGTCCAGGCGGTCTCGACCGCTCGCGCGGTCAATACCGATCAGTTCACGCTCGGGACGACGCTCGCGAACGTGCAGAACGGGCTCGTGAACAATCTGCTGGGTCCGCTGCTCGGCGTGAGCCTCAACCTGAGCGCGGCGTCCTATACGGCGCTTGTCAATACGCAGGTCACGGTGCAGGATCTCGTGGTTGCCGCCGGCGTCGGCAGCCTGAGTCAACTGCTCGCGCTGCAAGTGTCGACGGCCAAGTTCATGCAGATCCTGCTGAACGCGGTGACGCGCACGCAGGTGCTCAACACGAGCCTGCAGGCGGGCCAGAGTGCGCTGAGCACCCTCATCAACGCGAATATTCCGGGCGGAACCGTCAATATCGGCAACTTGCCCGGCCAGCCGGGCGTACTCGCGCTGGCGCTGTCGAATACGCAGTCGGCGGTCAATACGCAGGTCAACGTGTTCGACATGGTGATGGTCGCGGCCGAGGTCGCGGCGGCGGGCAAGCCCGCGGTCAATCTCGGGACCCAGCTGCAACTGGGGTTGCTCACGTCGTCGCTGCAGGTCCAAATCATTCAGCCGCCGGTGGTGGCGGTCGGCGAGGACGGGATCAATCCCGCCACCGGAACGTGGCGCACGCAGGCGAATACGGCGGACGTGCGGTTGTATCTGAACGTGAATCTCGGGACGACGAATTTGTCGGCCACAGGGGTGCTGGCGCCGTTGTTGCTGGTGATTGGGAATATCATTCCGATCTCGGTCAATCTTCCGCTGTCCCTGGAAGCCGTGCCCGGATATGCGTGGCTGCAGTCGACGAATTGCGCACCTACGGCAGCGGCAAGCACGGCCGTGATCGGGGTGCAGCCCGGGCTGGCCAATCTGTGTATTGGCAACCAGCCCGCCAATCCGAGTGCGAACCAGCCATTCAGTTGCAGTACGCCGGCCACGCTGGTGTCGGTCAGTGTGCTGACCATCCCGGTGTTGCAAGTCATGGCCAACGTTGCGCTACCGGCCGTCGTACCCGCGGCCAACTCGACAACCCTGACGTTCAACGGCATCACCGGCGATGCGGACGACTATCAGACCTCCAACTCGAACGCGGTCGGCTCGGTCCTGACGAACGCGCTGCAGGGCGCTGCTCAGGCGTTGACCGCGCCGAACGGCCTGACCTTGTACGTTCTGGGGCTGGGCGTGCCGGTGGGCTCGGTGCTCGGGCCGCTGGTGTCGCTGCTGACGACGGTGTTGAGCCCTCTGCTCAGTTCGCTCGACCAGGTCGTGATGCCCCTGCTGAATCTGCTCGGTGCCCAGGTGGGCATTGCGACAGTCCACAACGAGGCGCTGACCTGCGGCGCCGCGCAAACGGTTTATTGAAGAAGTCACGGTTACCCGATGAGAAACACGCAAGCAATCGACGAGCTCGATCTGTACGTCTGGGAAGGCAAGGCCGATATTGTCGACCGGGTCGCCCGCTGCATGGCGAGCTTCGATGTCGAAGTGATTCGTGCCGACAATGCGGTGCTCTCGCCGGAGCGCACCGCGATGCGGCCGTCGCTCGCGATCATCAGCGTCAGCATGATCGAGAGCGGCGCGGCATTCCTGCGGGACTGGCAGGCGAATATCGGTATGCCGGTCGTCTGGGTCGGCGCGGCCCGCGATCACGATTCGTCGCAGTATCCGCCCGAGTATTCGCATATCCTGCCGCTCGACTTCACGTGCGCGGAACTGCGCGGGATGATCTCCAAGCTCGTCACCCAGCTGCGCGCGCATGCGGCGAAGACGCTCGAGCCGAGCGCGCTCGTTGCCCACTCCGAATGCATGCAGGCGCTCTTGCAGGAGGTCGACACGTTCGCCGACTGCGATACCAACGTGCTGCTGCACGGCGAAACCGGGGTCGGCAAGGAACGGATCGCGCAGCTGCTGCACGACAAGCATTCGCGCTACCGGCTCGGCGAATTCGTGCCGGTCAACTGCGGGGCGATTCCGGACGGTCTGTTCGAGTCGCTGTTTTTCGGCCATGCGAAGGGATCGTTCACCGGCGCGGTTGTTGCGCATAAAGGCTACTTCGAGCAGGCTGCGGGCGGGACGCTGTTTCTCGACGAAGTCGGCGATCTGCCGCTGTATCAGCAAGTCAAGCTGCTGCGCGTGCTCGAGGACGGCACGGTGCTGAGGGTCGGGGCGACGGCGCCCGTCAAGGTGGACTTCCGGCTCGTCGCCGCGAGCAACAAGAAGCTGCCGCAACTGGTCAAGGACGGCCTGTTCCGTGCGGATCTGTACTACCGGCTCGCGGTGATCGAGATCGGCATCCCGTCGCTGGAGGAGCGGGGGGCGGTCGACAAGATCGCGCTGTTCAAGTCGTTCGTCGCGTCGATCGTCGGCGAAGAGCGCCTTGCCGCGTTGCCGGATCTGCCGTACTGGCTTGCCGATGCGGTGGCCGACACCTATTTCCCCGGCAACGTGCGGGAACTGCGCAATCT
The DNA here is from genome assembly GCF_034721475.1 of Burkholderia alba. Taxonomy (NCBI): domain Bacteria; kingdom Pseudomonadati; phylum Pseudomonadota; class Betaproteobacteria; order Burkholderiales; family Burkholderiaceae; genus Burkholderia; species Burkholderia alba. Next base: position 29,430 of record NZ_JAWJWL010000002.1, read on the forward strand.
GGCCGAGCGGGTGGGCGTGACGGTACGGCAGACCGGCGGCTGGGACGCGGCTCGGCTGCAGCGGCTGGTCGCGCACGCGCGCAGCGCGGCGCAACCGGTGCCGGCCGAAAGTGCGGCCGAGGTGTTCGTCGATCGCAGCAAGTGGGACATGACGGAGCGCAGCCGTGTGATTGCCGCGCTCGATGCGAACGGCTGGCGGCGGCAGGATACCGCGCAGCAATTGGGCATCAGCCGCAAGGTGCTGTGGGAGAAAATGCGGAAATACCAGATTTTCGACGAGGAGCCCGAAGCCCGCGAAAGTGAGTGATAATAAGAAGGTTGCAGTCAGAATTACAATTAATCTGTGCAGGAATCTCTAAATGAGCCATAAATTGGTTGTGGGGCGTGCATGTATCGCGCTGGCAGCGATTGGGGGAATGCAGGGCGCGCAGGCGCAAGCGTTGGATAGCGACAAGGTAGCGGCACCCGCGATATCCGTCGCGCCGGCCTCCGGCGTCGTGAATCTTTCCACCGCGAATTCGCAGCCGTTGCCGGCCACGAGTCCGCAACCGTCCCCGGCATCGAACGATGCCGGCACGCAGAGCACGATCGACGATCTGCAGCGGCAAATCCAGGCGCACGAACTGACCGAGATGCGCACCACGTACAACGGCAGCTACGGGGCGAGCCTGTTGTTCAATATCAAGGATGGAACGTATTTCGTCGCGCTGTTCCAGCAAAAGGCGTTCTGGCGCGTGGTCAAGACTACCAACGAGGTGCGCGCGGAAGCCGTGTACCGCGATTTCTCGCGGCAGGCTGAATCGCTTGCGGCCACTGAACTGCAGGCTGCCAAGCTCGAATCGCAGAAAGCGCAGACCGATCGGCAGATCGCCGTCGTCCAGGAGCGTGCGAGCCGTCTGCAGGCCGATCTGAATGTCGCGCGCGAGCAGCAGGCCGCGGTGGCGAACCGGCAGAAGGCAACCCGTAACGAAACCGCGGCACTGCAGGCCCAGAAAGACGCGCTGCAGGCTCAGCTTCGTCAGTTGCAGCAGCAGGTGCGATCATTGCAGCGGCAGGCCGATGCGGGGCTGCCGAATACGCACTGAACGGGACAGGAAAATAGGGAACGAAACCCGGCGGGTTTCGTTTGACCGGGTGGCGCAATGCACGTCCGGGCGATAAAAAAAGGGCAAGCTGGAAAGCTTGCCCTTTTTGCGTTTACTCGCCGTCGGTCGGACCGAGAGGGCGGCGGCGGCGGGTCACGATCACCGGGCCGTTCGCGTTGCGCTCCGGCGCGGGGGATCCGCCTGCGCCGTCCGGTTGCGATTCGCGCGGCGTGCCGTAGGATTCGCGGGGCTCGCGCGGCGTACCGTACGATTCACGGGGCGCGCCGTAGGACTCGCGGGGTTCACGCGGAGGATAGCCGTCGCCACGGGATTCGCGCGAACCGTAGCTGTCGCCGCGCGATTCGCGGGAGCCGCCATGGGAGCCGTACGGGCTGTGGCCGCCGCCTTCGCGACCGCCGGGCCGACCGCCGCCGTGACCGCCCGTGCGCGGGCCGCGCGGGCCGCCACCGCCGCCGGGACGGGATCCGCCCGTATCGAGCTGGATGGTCGAGATCGCGCGTTTATAGATGCCTTGCAGACCGACGGGCGTGCGCAGCATCACCAGGTACTGATCGAACGACTCGATACACCCTGTCAGGCGAATGCCGTTGACGAGGTAGATTTCGACGCGCTTGCGTTCTTTGCGCGCAGCGTTGATGAAGTCGTTTTGCGGATGGGATTCTGCAGGATTGGCCATTGAGAAGCGGCAGGAGCCGGCGTCAGATAAGTGTTATGCGTTTACGCGCGGTGCGGAAAATGCACAGCGTTTGGCGGGATTCTACCCTGTTCAAACCTGATGCGCGCGCGTGCGTTTGTGTCTAACCGTTACCCACTATAGACGGTCGGGGGTGTTTGCGCGATTCGTCCGTTTGGCTGAGAGGGCGCGCGTGGGGTGGTTTTGCCGGACGAGCGGCGGGTTGTGTCGTAGGCCTGTACAGCCCGACAAGCGTCAGGAAACGGGGCCAAATATCGAGGAGGGACCGCCGGCCGGATGTGTCCCGACACGGCACTGAGGTGAGCGGGTGCGTGTGCGGCAAATCGTCTCGACGGCGGCGTGCGGAGGGATCGGGGGGCGATCCGTCGCTACCACACCTGATCGGTCTTCGGGACGCCGGCCAGGCGAAATGCCCGGCCCGATCGCAGTCGGGCCGGTGCGGCCAGGCATCGGATCCGGGGCGGATGCGCGTCATTCCGGCGATCTGCCGGGTACCGCCCCGACTTCGGTCAGAACTTGTACTCCGGATTCTTCGGGTCGAACGTCGAGTCGTCGAACGGTTTGGGTGTGATTTTCTCGAAGACGATGCGCTCGAAGATTTTCCCGTCGTTGTCATACGACTCGACGGTCCGGAAGTACGGCTGCCGCAGGTCGAGCCCGAGCGTTTCCTTCTTCGCGTAGAACTGCGGGCGGCCGGTCGGCGTTTCGTAGGTCAGCGCGACGACACGCACGCCGTTCATGGTCTTCACTTCGACATGGGTCGGCCGGCTGACGCCGGCTTCCAGATATTTCTTGCCCTCGGTCAGATACTGGTTGGCGATGAATTCGGTGCCGAGATCGCGGACCTGGTGGTTCGACTGCGCGCGGGCGAGGGTGCCGTCGAGCGACGTCCACATCGGAATCTTGCCGAGCAGGCCGCCGAGATGGCCGTACATCTCATCGGTGCGCTTCGTCGTGTCGTAGATGATTTCCTGCCCGGAATGCGCGCCGTCGGGCAGCCACTTCGCGTAGACCCGCAGCGGGTCGCGCGTGGTTCGCACGATCATGTGGTCGGGGGTATCCGACCATTTGCCGCTGATGCGCTCCTGGCGCAGCATCGTGAACTCGTATGACGGGTAGCCGTTCGGGCCCGCCGCGATATAACCGGGCACGGCGAGCGGATCGAGTGCCTTGAACAGGGCCGTCAGCGTGGCGTCGTCGAGCTTTTCCAGCACGCCCTGGCGGGCCGCCGTGCGCAGCCAGCGCGATTGCTGCTCGGCGGGCAGCTTCACGACCTTTGCGAAATCCGCCGGCAACGCGCCCGCGGATGCCGCGGCGTCCGCGGGCGCCGCGGCATCCGCGTTCGTCTGGGCCGCCGCGCCGCCGCCCCCGAGCCCTATCGCGCCCGCCATCGCGATTGTCGTCAAACCGCGCCGCATGCGGCGTGCGCTCGGTTCCTGCCACCACGCTTGTTTCATCCATGCCTCCCGGGAACTGTCTGAAATCAGGTTAGTGATCCTATTTTTGATTAAGTTTCGTCAGTTCTTCGTCGCGCAGCGCGCGGCGCAGGATCTTGCCGACATTGGTCTGCGGCAGCGATTCGCGGAACTCGACGAGTTTCGGCATCTTGTAGCCGGTCAGATTCTTCCTGCAATGGGCCAGTACGTCGTCGACCGTCAGCGCCGGATCGCGTGCGACGACGAAGGCCTTGATGCGCTCGCCCTGTACCGGATCGGGGATGCCGATGGCGGCGGCCTCGCTGATGCCGGGATGCATCACGAGCACTTCCTCGATCTCGTTCGGGTAGACGTTGAAGCCCGACACGAGAATCATGTCCTTCTTGCGATCGATCAGCCGGATGAAGCCGTTGGCGTCCATGACGCCGATGTCGCCGGTGGCGAGCCAGCCGTCCGAGTCGATGACCTTCGCGGTCTCGTCGGGGCGCTGCCAGTAGCCGAGCATCACCTGCGGGCCGTGCACGCACAGCTCGCCCGGTTCGCCGATGTTCGCCCAGCGGCCGTCTTCCGTGCGGAACCGGACCTGGGTCGACGGCGCGGGCAGGCCGATCGAACCGCTGAAATCGTGCATGTCCTGCAAATCGACGGGATTCATCGTCACGATCGGCGAACACTCGGTGAGCCCGTAGCCTTCGACGATCGGGCAGCCGGTGACTTCCTTGAAGCGGTCGGCAACCGCCCGCTGCATCGCCATGCCGCCCGCCATCGCGAGCTTGAGCTTCGAGAAGTCGCGCCGGCGGAACGCGTCGTTGTCGAGGAAGGCGTTGTAGAGCGTGTTGATCCCGGTAATGCCCGTGAACGTTTCGTTGCGCAGGACCTTCATCATCGTCTTGGTATCGCGCGGGTTCGCGATCAGGATGTTGCGGCCACCCAGGCCCATGAAGATGAGGGCGTTCACGGTGAGCGAGTAGATGTGATACAGCGGCAGCGGCGTGAGGACCGTCTCGATGTCGCCGGTGACCTGGTCCGCGATCCACGCCTTCGCCTGCAGCAGGTTCGCGATCAGGTTCGCATGCGTGAGCATCGCGCCTTTTGCGACGCCGGTCGTGCCGCCCGTGTACTGGAGAAACGCGAGGTCGTCGCGCTTGATCGCCACGGGCGCTGGCGCGCGGCGCGCGCCTCGCGCCAGCGCGGCCCTGAGGCGGACGGCTTGCGGCAGATGATAGGCCGGCACGAGTTTTTTCACGTGCTTGAGCACGAAGTTGATCAGCCGTCCTTTCGCGTTGACGCCGTCGGCGAGCAGGTCGCCGAGCGCGGTGACCACGACGTGCTTGACGCTCGTGCCCGGCAGCGCTTCCTCGAGCGTCTTCGCGAAATTCTCGAATACGACGATGGTTTGCGCGCCGCTGTCCTTCAACTGATGCGCAAGCTCGCGCGCGGTGTAGAGCGGATTGACGTTGACGACCACCGCGCCCGCCTTCAGCGTGCCGAACAGCGTGACCGGATACTGAAACGAGTTGGGCAGCATGATCGCGACGCGGTCGCCCGGCTGCACGCCGAGTTGCTGCAGGTACGACGCGAATGCGGCGGCCTTGCGCGCGAGCGCCGCATAAGTCAGGCGGGATCCTGCGCTGATGTACGACACGCGATCGGCGAACCGCGTCGTGCATTCGTCGAAGTACTGGGCGAGCGATTCGTATTGCGTGAGATCGATATCGTGCGGCACGCCGCGCGGATACGACGGATACCAGATGCCGTCGGTATCCGGCGCCTGAGTCGCACTGTGGGCAACGGGGGCGGTCATCGCTTGTCTCCTGATGGGGGGTGCTCGGTGCGCAAGCATGCGCGGCGCCTGGCGGCGCGGCGCACGTGGCGCCACGTCAGGCGGATTAGGTCGTATGCGGCTCGGGGGTGTCGGCGGGGGTGGCCACTGCGCTCGGCGCATTCTGCGCGAGCGGGCACAGGTCGGGCGGCAGCGGCGAACCGGCAGCGGCGGCATCGCCGAGCACGGCCGCGAAGATGGCGAGTTGCGCGGTATCCGGCATCGGCGCCTTCAGCGCGGCGACGATCAGCGACGACAGGCGCGCGATCAGCTGCACGTCGTTCATCGAACGGCCCTGCGAGAATTCCTCGATCAGGCCGTCGGTTTCCGCGCCGGCGAGCGCGCCCGACAGCGCACCGATCGCATAGTGCAGCCGCCAGCCGAGTTCGGCGCGAGGCAGGTTGGGCAGCGCGCGCTGGAATGCGTCGAAGAACCGGCCCGCCACGCTCGCGTAGTGCGCGGTCAGGAAACTGCGCACGAAGGTCGACGGGTCGGTATAGGCGCGGCCGATCAGCCGCAGGAACGCGCGGCCGCCACGCTGCGGATCGCGCGATGCCTGCAGCGCGGGAATGAACATCGCGCCCAGCACATGTTCGCAGGTGACATGGTCGCCGAGTTGCGCATCGAAACGATCGAGCAGGCGCAGGCGTTCCTGGTTCAATTGATCCAGACGGCGCGACAGCATGGCGTGGATCAGCGCTTCCTTGCTGCCGAAGTGATAGTTGACCGCGGCGAGATTCACCGCCGCGCGCGATGTAATCTGCCGCATCGACATCGCCTCGAAGCCATGTTCGATGAAAAGATCTTCAGCCGCATCGAGAATACGCGCCTTCGTCCCGCCGGATTGCCGGCTGGCCTGACGAACTGCCATGTTCCGCCTCCCATACCGGTCGCCCGGTCCGCGAACAAGCGATTCAAATATGTAATTGAAACAACCGTTTTCATTACGATAAAAACTGGCGAGGGTCGGCGGCAAGCGTTCTTTGTGGACAGATTCCTCTAGAGCGGCATTGCGTTGCAGCATCAAAACGCCGGGGGCGCGTCGTGACGCGCCCCCGGCAATGGTGCACTGCGGTTAAGGTCGCTACGCGGTCGACGTGGCCGCGGCGGCGGATTGCGTCATGTCGATGCCGCGTCGCTCTCGACTGAACAGGATTAAAACGGCGATCACGACGGCGACGGTCCCGGCGACGATCGCGAGCGCCATGCTGTAGTCGTTGCCGTGATCGACGGCGAGCTGTGCCTGCATCGTCGCATTGCCGGAGGCGAGCAGGTTGCCGAGCTGGTAGACGAAGCCCGGGAAGGTCGCGCGAATTTCATCCGGCGAGATTTCGTTCAGGTGGACCGGTATCACGCCCCACGCCCCCTGGACCGAGATCTGCATCAGGAACGCGCCCGCCGCGAGCGCCAGCGCGGTGCTCGAGAAAGCCCAGAGCGGCAGTACAGGCAGCGCGATCAGCGCGGCGATGAAGATGGCGCGCCGGCGCCCGATCTTTTCGGAGATCGAACCGAACGTCAGGCCGCCGACGATCGCGCCGATGTTCAGCACGATCGTGATCCACGAAACGGTGTGCGGATCGAAGTGGTGCTGCTCGCGCAGGAAGGTCGGGTACAGATCCTGCGTGCCGTGCGAGAAGAAATTGAACGCGGTCATCAGCACGACGGCATAGATCGACAGCTTCCAGTTCTGTTTCAGCGTCGCGACGAGGCTCGGTCGCGGCCGCTTTTCCATCTGCTTCCACGCCGGCGATTCGGGCACGTGCGCGCGGACGTACAGCACGAGCAGCGCGGGCAGCACGCCGATCATGAACATGCCGCGCCAGCCGATGTACTGATAGAACAGGCCGAATACCACGGACGCGAGCAGGTAACCGCTCGGGTAGCCGGCCTGCAGCAGACCGGACACGAGGCCGCGCGAATGCGTCGGCACCGTCTCCATCGTCAGCGCGGAGCCGACGCCCCATTCGCCGCCCATCGCGACGCCGAACAGCGCGCGCAGCACGAGCAGCGCGGCGAGGCTCGGCGCGAAGCCGGAGGCGAGTTCGAGGAGCGAGTAGCACGCGATGTTGACCATCAGTGTCGGGCGGCGGCCGAAACGGTCGGCCAGACGCCCGAAAATGAGTGCCCCGATCGGGCGCGCGGCGAGCGTCAACGTAACGGCGAAGGCGACGGCCGGGATTTTCGTATTGAATTCGGCGGCGATATCTTTCAGGACAAAAACCATCAGAAAGAAATCGAATGCATCGAGTGTCCAGCCGAGATAGGCCGCTATCGTGACGTTTCGTTGTTCTCGGGTCCAGCTCATGGCCGTGGTCTCCTGGTATTGAGCGCCCGGGTCGCTTGAGCCGCCCGGCTGGCGCGCGGCGCAGGCAGCACAGCGAGTGTACGCTGCGGATCCCGGGAGCGTCGGCTTTGAACTGTTCGATCGGGATTAATCCCTATGAAAATAGTTGTTGCGATATATGAAAGCTTAAATCGGGCGGCCATGCTTGAAAGAAACGTATTTATTTTGAATTATGGTGTATTTATTTTGTAATATATCGACAGCCGAATGAGTGCGGCAATCCAGATATTGAGGAGTGGGGCATGCGGTCTGATGGACACCCGGCGCTGCCGGTATTCGAAACCGGGCGTTTGCGGTTGCGTCCGCGCGTACTGGCCGATCTCGAGGCCTGTCTGGAGATGGATCGCGATCCCGAGGTGACGCGGCATATCGCCGGGCCGTGGCGCGATCCGGTCGAGCATCGGCGTTTCGTCGAACACCGGATTACCCGGACCTATCCCGCAGGGCTCGGCTACTGGTCGATCTTCGAGAAAGCCGATCCGCAACGCTTCATCGGCTGGATGCTGCTGATTCCCGATCATGCCGGCGGCGCCGGCGAGGTCGAGATCGGCTGGCGCCTGATACGCAGCGCGTGGGGGCGGGGCATCGCGAGCGAGGCGGCGTCGCGCATCGCTCGACATGCATTCGACACCGTGCGACTGCCGCGCATCATCGCCGACATCGCTGCGGAGAACGAAGGGTCGCTGAAGGTTGCGCGAAAGCTCGGGATGGACCGCGTGGAGGTCGTGCACGACGGGATTCCGTATATCCGCCATCGCCTCGAACGCGCGGATCTTTCGCCGCGGCAGGGATGACCGCCGGCAGCGCGCCGGGATGTCAAGCATCGTCAAAGCGTGCGGTACCGTCCGTTTAAGGTGAAGCGATGTATTAACGGGCGGGGCGTTCCCATGTATCGTTGCCGGAACATTCCTCGAAAGGACGAGATCATGGCGCTCGGCAATGATGTACATCTGGTTCCCGCGAAGCTGGACGCGTTGCGGCCCACGCAAATGACGGCGGGTTATCGCGAAGTCAAGGCGAAGCGCAAGCACTGGAAGGGGCTGAGCAAGAAAGCCCGCAAGGCGGCCATCGACTCGCACTGGTTTCCTGCCGTGCTGGGGCCGGGCCACGAGTACTTCATCGTCGATCATCATCATCTCGGGCTGGCGCTGATCCAGGAAGGCGTCACCGACGTGAAGGCGATGCTGCTGAAGGATCTGTCGTGGCTCGACGAGACCCTCTTCTGGAGAATGATGGAGCACAACCAGTGGGTGCACCCGTTCGGCGCGGACGGCACGCGGCACGACTTCGCGCGTCTGCCGAAGGTCCTGACGGGCCTGAAGGACGATCCGTACCGAAGCCTCGCCGGCGAATTGCGCACGGCGGGCGGCTACGCGAAAGATGCAACGCCGTTCAGCGAGTTCCTGTGGGCCGACTACCTGCGCCCGAAGATCGCGCTGGCCAGCATCAAGCAGGATTTCTCGAAAGCGCTCGAGGAAGCGCTGAATCATGCGCATGCGCAGGACGCGCGTTATCTGCCGGGATGGTCCGGCCTGATCGTGCCCAAGAGCTGATGTTCCCTTTTCGCCTGCTTCTTTCGGTCGTCAGCATGGACATCCCTCCGAGCCGTCCCGACGCGGGACCGCAGCATGCCGCGCATTTCTCGGTGCAGGACCCGTCGCCCGCGCCGCGCGGCGAGCGCGCGTTGCGCGATGCGCTCGCGGGCATTTCGATCGCCGGCCTGCTGATTCCCGAGGCCGTGGCCTATGCGGGCCTCGCGAACCTCCCGCCGCAGGCCGGCCTGATCGCGCTGCTGGCCGGGCTCGTCGTTTACGCGCTGACGGGCAGCAGCCGCTTCGCGATCGTGTCGTCGACGTCGTCGTCCGCCGCCGTGCTGGCCGCGACCGTCCTGTCGGAGTCGGGCGCGAACGCGGTCGCGCAGCTCGCTCTTGCCGCCGCGCTCGTTGCGACGACGGGCGTGCTGTTCATCCTCGCCGGCGCGGCGCGCCTCGGCGGAATGTCCGATTTCATTGCGCGACCGGTGCTGCGCGGCTTCACGTTCGGCCTCGCCCTGACCATCGTCATCAAGCAATTGCCCAAGATCCTGGTCGTGCCGATTCAGCACAGCGATACGCCGAGGGTCGCGCTCGATCTGTTGCGCGGGCTCGCGCACTGCAACGTCTACAGCCTCGCGCTCGGGGCGGTGGCGCTCGCGATCCTGTTCATCGTCGGGCATCGCTCGCGCGCGCCGGCGACGCTGATCGTCATCGTGCTCAGCATCGCGGCCGGCTACGCGATCGACTGGCAGCAATACGGGATCGCCGTCGTGGGCCGGATCGACCTGCAGCACATCGCATTCGGCATGCCGACGCTCGATCGCACCGCGTGGATGCAGACCGCCGAACTCGGCTTCGCGCTGATGCTGATCCTGTACGCGGAGTCGTATGGTTCGATTCGCAACTTCGCGTTGAAGCACGGCGATACGGTATCGCCGAATCGCGACCTCGTGGCGCTCGGCTGCGCGAACCTCGTGTCCGGGCTGTTCCACGGGATGCCGGTCGGCGCCGGATACTCGGCGACCTCGGCGAACGAAGCCGCCGGCGCGCAAACCCGTATGGCCGGCCTGTGCGCGGCGGCTGTGATCGCGCTCATCGTGTGGCTGCTGCTGCCGCAGCTCGCGCGCACGCCGGAAGCCGTGCTGGCCGCAATCGTGATCTTTGCGGTCAGCCATTCGCTGCATCCGTCGGTGTTCAAGCCGTACTGGACGTGGCGCCGCGATCGTCTGGTCGTGCTCGCCGCGCTGCTCGCCGTGCTCGTGCTGGGCGTGCTGCAGGGGCTGCTGGCGGCGATCGGCGTCAGCTTGATGCTGACCTTGCGCAAGCTGTCCGAGCCGAATGTCAGCGTGCTCGGCCGTTTGCGCGACAGTCACGACTTCGTCGACGTCACGGTGCACGAGGATGCGAAGACGCTCCCCGGCGTGCTGATCGTGCGACCCGAAGCCCAGCTCTTTTTCGCGAATGCGGAGCGGGTGCTGAACAAGGTCCGGCAACTCGCGCATGAGGCGCAACCTCCCGTTCGGACGGTGCTGCTGAGTCTCGAGGAGTCGCCCGACGTCGACGGCACGACGATCGAATCGCTCAAGACATTCGCCGCCGAATGCAAGGCGCGCAACTGGCGGCTCGCGCTGGTGCGGCTCAAGCCGGATGTGGTGCAGGTGCTGCAGCGCGCGGGCGACGATACGCTGCAGCCGGGGATGCTGTCGGAGCTGAGCGTGGACGAGAGTCTGCAGGCGCTTGGCGGCGGGGCGGCGGCTGCGCCCGCGTGAGCACCCGATACCGCTTGCGGTCCGGGCGGCCCGCCGAGGCAAAACGCTTTCGGATGCCGCGGCGGCCCGTTTGAAACAGCAAGCCCGGCGGCCTGCGGGCCGGATGCGACGCTTGTGCGGCGGCGTCCCGCGGCCCCATGCGGATGCCCGCGCGCTCGGCGCGAGCAAGGCCGAGCCTCCTGATCCGACGCCGGGTTCGCGCGGCGGGAGTCGGCGCGGCATCACGACTGATACACACGGAGCGGCGGCTGGACGTAGAATGCGGCGGAGTCACCGTCGTTCGGCACCGGATGCCTGCCTCAAGCGCAGGCAAATCAACCGGGGCCCGATGCCCTTGCGCGGTTTCGGCAAGAGGACGAGGTGATGGGGCATCGGCGATCCGGTACAGTGTTGTCCCGTGTCGATCCACGATGTCCGGACCGGCTCCCTTGCTGGATGGCACGCGGGGCAGGCTTCCGGTGACATGAACCAAATTTAGTGAAATGAACGATGGGTTTTGAACAACTTGCCGAATTGAGGCAGCAACTCGCGGCGCAAGCCAAACAAACGAAGCAGGCCAAGCCGGCGCCGGTGAAGTCGACGCCGGCGAAGCCGAAGGCCGTGGCGGCGCGTGCGAAAGTGCGGGAGCCGCGCGAGCCTGTCGATCCGCTCGTCGAGTTGATCTGGCGCTTGCAGAAGCATTTTCCGCAGGCCTTTCCGAAGAAGCCCGCGCCCAAGGTTCCGCTCAAGCTGGGGATTCTGAAGGACGCGGCTTTGCATCTCGAAAAGCTGGGCATGACGGAAGCGCAATTGCAGCAAGCCATTGCCACCTGGTGCCAGGGAAGCCGGTACTGGGGATGTCTGGTGGAAAACGCGCAGCGCGTCGATCTGGAAGGGCAGGCCGCCGGCAACGTGACCGCGCAGCAGGCGGCGCATGCACGCCGTCAGGCGTCGCGCCGGCCGCAAGGCAAGGCGGCGGGCGGTCGCGAGCGTCAGCCGCGCAAGGCGGAGGGTGCGCCGGATCAGGCAAGTCAGCCGGAACCGGCTCAGGCCGAGGACGCGACTGCGTCGCCGGTCCCGTCGGCTGCCGACGCCGGTTAAGAGCGGCGGCAAGGGCCGTACCGCGAGCGTTGAAGTCGACGCGCGGCGATGGAAGGCCGGTGTCGCCTGTCTTTCCGTCGTCGCTTCAGCTTCGGTAGCCCGCTTGCCGTTCTGCGCTTCAGGTGTTGCGCGGCGAAACTTCCCGGTTCGCCGCGCATTCCGAAGGTTCCACTGAGACGCCGCTTATGGAATCCATCGAGCGGTGTCGGTGTGCGTGCGCAGCCGCATCGTCTATACGGCGTCGTTTTTAAATCCCCTCTCTAGCCGATGTGCTGCATCGCTTCATGCGCGAAGCGTTTCAATTGTTCCCGGAGCGATTGGTTTCCCGCCTCAACAGACGCTGCTCCCCGACGTATTGCCGATGAAACGACTGTCCCGGCGCGCCGCATGCCGGACGGGCTGCGGGACGCCGTATCGTCTTGAGATTCGGTGCAGGGAGGCGGCTCTATCGGGGCGCTCTTTGGTGCTTCGTTCCTGCGGCGCGGACAGCGGTGTTCGGCATGCGCCGAAGGATGGAATGCGGCTATTGCGATGCCTGAGGCAGGCGAACCGGACAATCGGTCCGTCTTGATAGCAACGCACGAGGGACGCTTTTCCTGGGCGACGCCATCGATGCATGCGCGAGCGCGCTCTTGCTGTATCGTGAAAAACAAAAAAGCCCGCGTTAGCGGGCTTCTTCGCAATTCAGCGGGCTTGCGGGGAAGCCTCTGAAAATATTAATGGTGCCCAGGAGAGGACTCGAACCTCCACGATGTTGCCACCGCTAGGACCTGAACCTAGTGCGTCTACCAATTCCGCCACCTGGGCACGTCTTGCATCAAGCAAGACCGCTATTCTATCTGCCTCACAAATCCTGTCAACAGGATTTTGGGGCGAGAACGAAAAAGAGCGCGGCCGAGAGAGGCGGCCTACCGGCGTGGCCTGAATGTGTGCCTCCGTGCATCTCGGAGCCGGCGTTCGGAAGCGAGCGCCGTGCAGCGGCTGACTCGACAACGCGTACCCCTCGGACCAGGCGGTACGAACGCCCCGCGGCTCAGTGCTCGGCCGTGAGCTCCGACCCCCGATCGGCATCGCCGTCGAGCACGGCGCGCTCCGCCAGCACGATGTAATCGTCGTCCGAGGTGCGTTCGATCCGAGCATCGACCCGATAAGCCCGCCGCAGATGCTCGGCGCGCAGCACGTCGGCGGGCCGTCCATCCGCCAGCACGCCGTCGCGCCCCAGCAGCACCAGGCGATCGCAAAAGCGCGACGCCAGATTCAGATCGTGCATCGCCACCAGCACGATCGCCGCGCGGCGTTTGGCTGCATCGCGCATCGCTTCGAGTGCAAGCAATTGCCACCGCAGGTCCAGTGCGCTGGTGGGCTCGTCGAGCAGCAGCAGCGGCGTTTGCCGAATCAGGACCTGGGCCAGTCCGACCATCTGGCGTTGTCCGCCGGACAGCTGATCGAGCGATTTCATCGCGAGCGCGTGCAGGTGCAGCTCCGTGAACACGGCGTGCAGCCTGGCGTCGTGTTCATCGTTCGACAGTCCGCCGCAGGTCGCGCGCAATGCGCCGCTCACCGCCTCGTAGACGAGCAGCGACGACGCTTGCGGCAGCGACTGCGGCAGATAGCCGACGCACCGAAGATGATCGCTGCGCGTGCCGTGCAGCAGGTCGGTCCGGCCCAGCCGCACGACGCCCCGGGCAGGCAGCAGACGCGCGATCGCGCGCAGCAGCGTGGATTTGCCGACGCCGTTCGGGCCGAGCACGGCGACCATGCAGCCCGGCTCGATCGGCGGCAGCGCGAGGCGCTCGAGGATTGTTCTGGCGCCGTAAGCGACGCGCAGATCCTGGATCCGCAGGCCGGCGTCGTGCTCAGACATCGCGCCTCCTGCGCCGGGTGATCAGCGTCATGAACAAGGGCACGCCGACGAGTGCCGTGATGATGCCGATCGGCAGTACGACGCCGCTGATCAGCGTCTTGCTGAGAATCGATGCGCCGGACAGCATGATGGCGCCGGCCAGCATGCTGCCGGGCAGGTAGTAGCGGTGATCTTCGCCGACCAGCAGGCGCGACATGTGCGGGCCGACCAGTCCGACAAAGCCGATCGTGCCGACGAACGACAGCGCGGTGGCGGACAGCAGGCTGATCCGCACGAGCGTCAGGAGCCGCAGGCGCTCGACCGCGATGCCCATGCTGCGCGCCTGCTCCTCGCCGGCGCGCAGCGCGGTCATGGTCCAAACGCCGGTGCTGGCCCAGAGCGCGCAGAGCGTCAGCACGCACGACAGGATCGCGATCTTGCTCCAACTGGCGCGGGCGAGGCTTCCCATGCTCCAGAACACGATCTGCTGGAGCGCGTTGCTGTCCGCGATGAACTGGAGCAGCCACAGCAGCGCTTCGAAGCTGAACATCAGGCCGATGCCGAACAGCACCACGGTCTCGGTGGTCGCGCCGTGCCGCCACGCCAGCCAGATGATGAGCAGGGTCGCGCCGGTCGCGCAGCAGAACGCACCTAGCGACAGTGCGAGATTTTCATTCCAGAGCACCAGCTGCCAGCCGCTGATCACGACCAGGGAGGCGCCGACGCTTGCGGCGGCCGAGATGCCGAGCGTGAACGGGCTCGCGAGCGGGTTGTTCAGCACGGTTTGCATTTCCGCGCCGGCAAGGCCCAGCGCACAGCCGACCAGCACGGCCATGATCGCGTAGGGCAGGCGCACGTCCCACAGGATCACGCGCTGTTCGAGCGACAGCGTGTCCGGATAAAACAGGCCGGCGACGATGTCGCGGATCGCGAACGGTGACGGGCCGGTGGCGATGTCCGCCACGATCAGCGCGGCGAGTACACCGGCCAGCAACAGCAGCGCGCCGAGCCGGCGGGTCGCGACCGCGCGGTAGCGGAGCTTCAGCGAAGCGGGCGCGGCAACGGGAGGCGCGCTCATGCGGGGACCCCGGCCGGAACGGGGGCACTGGCCGCGCGCACGGCAAGCGCGGCGCTGGGCGGGACCACGCTGCCGTGATCCTCGCCGTCGAGCAGGCGGAATTGCGCCTGCAGGTCGGGCACGTGCTGCAGGCTCCGCACGAGATCGCGCGCCGAACTGATCTGCTTGCGCGCCTGCTGGCGGCGAGCGCGCTCGGGGTCGCGGTTCGGTACGCCTTCCTCGAGACTGCCGGCGGTGACGAGCAGGCTGGCCGGAATCGGAAGCGGCGTGTGCTGTTGCACGAAACGGTCGCGCAGCGGCAGGATTGCACGATCGCCCCACCAGATCGACGGACTGGCCGCGACGTAGCGCTGGAACAGATGAGGGCGGGTGAACAATGCGTACAGCGTCAGCAATCCGCCATACGAGTGGCCGAACAGGGTCTGCCGTTGCGAGGCGACCGGGAACTGTCGCGCGAGCCAGGGCTGCACGTCGTGTTCGAGGAAATCGAGGAAGCGATCCGCGCCCGTCCCACCCGCGTCGGCCGATGCGCCGGGCAGCGGGGCGAGCGTGTAGTCGTCGGCTCGCGCCGCCATGTCGTACGGATCGTCCGTCGCATAGCCGAGTCCGATCACGGCCGGCGCGGCGATTCGCACGTCGTCGGGGCGGGCCGCACGCTGACGCGCCAGCGGCGCGAGCAGCGGGAACAGCGCGTTGCCGTCGAGCGCATACAGCACGGGATGGCCGCCGGGCGGCGCGGGGTCGGGCGGCAGCGCGACGAAGATTCGCCGCCGCTGGCCGGCAAGCGTGACGTCGAATTGCCGGCTGGCCGGGATCCGGACCGGCGCGGCGGACGCAAGGGCCGGCAGGTCGGCGGATGACGCGCGGGTTCTCATCGGAGCGGCACAGGCGGACAGCACGCCGCCGAGGCCCGCCAGCAGCAGCGTGCGGCGCGTGGCATGGAGAGAGGCGTGCATCTCAAGACCCGATGCTGGTCCAGTATTCGCCCTGCAGCGGGACAGGCTGGAAGCGGCGGTACATCTCTTCCTGGGTCCGGCGCGGGTCGAGATCGGCGAACAGGTCGGGATGCAGCCACTTGGCCATCACCTGGACCGCGACCACATTGAACGGCGAGTTGTAGAAGTGATGCCAGATGGCATGGGCGCGTCCTTGCCGAACGGCTTGCAGGGAGGCGATCTGAGGCCGCTGCAGCGCGTGTTCGAGCGAGCGCTTCGCGACGTCGGCCGGGACGCCGGCACCGAGCGCGATGCGCTGCGGCGCGGTCTTGAGGGTTTGCAATGAACCGACCGCCGTGCCGATATAGAGCGTGGGCTGGCGGATCAGCAGGAATTCGGGGTTGAGCGTACCGTGTTCGCCGGGAATGAGCGGCTTCGCGATGTTGTTGCCGCCCGCCGCGTCGAGCAGATGCCCCATCATGCCCGTCATCGTGTCGCAGCAGCCGCTCGACAGGCCGACCCGGCTTTCGAGGAACACCGTCGGCGCGGGTGCCTTCGCCTGCTTGAGCCGCTGCTGGACCAGATCGAGCTGCTGTTGCCAGTAGGTGTTGAATGCGGCGGCCTGCTGCGGCGCGCCCAGCACCTGTCCGAGCAGCGCGACGCTGCGCGGGGTGTTGCCGAGCGGATCGTGCCGGAAATCGATGAACACGATCGCGACGCCCGCTGCTTCCAACCTGGCCAGCGTTTCGCGATCCCGTTCGCCGGGACCATGCCCGCCGCCGAGGCCGAAGATCGCGACCTGTGGCCGCAGCGCCAGCGCGCGCTCGTCGCTGAAGCTGCCGGATTGCGAGCGGCCGATGCGCGGCACGTCCTTCAGGCGCGGGAATGTGTGCTGCCACTGAGCATAGCCGGCAGGGTCGAGTTGTTCGAAATCGCCCATCATGCCGACCAGTCGGCGGCTCGGGTCGCCGCTTTCGACGATGGCCAGCGCGGGCAGCAAGCGGCCCTCGCCGAGCAGGACCCGATCGACCTTGGCAGGAATCTTGACGTGCCGGCCGGCGAGATCGGTGACCGTCACTTGCGCCTGAGCCGTATGGATCAGGCATCCGAGCGCCCAGGCGCACAGTCCCAGCCAAAATTTGCTTGTCTTTATCACGTCAATCCCGATACGATAAATGATAATGATTCGCATTTGATTTTAACTGAGAAATCCGAGTCGTTGTGGCACTGATTTGTTTGGCAAAACAACTAAATGATTTGCGCCAGCCCGGCACCGTACGAGGCTGGCATGGTCACGAACGGGGAAAACAAAATGAGCATGCGTGGGGAAGGGATGGGCGAGGGCGGTCGACCGGGGTTGGCGGCGCATGTCGCGAAGCTGCGGGAAGTGCGGCCGGGCCTGCGGGTTCATGCCGATGATGCGATGGACGAATTCGACGCGACGGTGTCGGGACAGTGCACGCCCGGCCTGCATCTGGTGCTGCTGCTGGAGGGCCAGCTGGACGTGTCCTACGGTGACCGGCGTGTCGTGCTGACGACCGCCTGCCGGCGCAGCGGGGCGGAGAACATTCGCAAGCAGGCCGGCCGCACTCAGTCGTTTCTCGTGAATGCGGTCGAACCCGAGACCTTCAGCCGCCGGATCAGCAAGGGCGGATATGCGCGCCGCCTCAGTCTCGGCATCTCCGGCGAGTGGCTGCGGCATCTGCAGACTGCCAGCCGGTCGGCGATGCCGGAGCGGCTGGATTCCCTGTTGTCGGCGCACCTGTCGATCCAGTTCTGGCAGCCGACGCCGCGCGCGATGGCCCTCGCGGAGCAGATCGTCAGGCCGCCCGCGTACCAGCCGATGCTGCAGGCGATCTATCTGGAAAGCCGTGTGCTCGACCTGCTGGCCGAGGCGCTTGCGCCGTTGCAGGTCGACGCGGGTGCGCGGGCCGGGAGCGCGCCGGAGGGGGCGCTCGATTCGCGCGGCTACCGCCGGATGGCGGAATTGCGCGCCTTTCTGGGCAGCGAAGCGGCGAACCAGTTGTCGCTCGATGAGATCGCGCGGCATATCGGCATGAATCCGAACGCGATGCAGCGGCAGTTCCGCAGCGCCTACGGCACGACGGTGTTCGATTTCCTGCGCGAGCACAGCCTGCAACGGGCCCGTCTGGCGCTGGAGCACGACGCGATCAGCGTCAAGCAGGCGGCGGCCCTCGCGGGCTACACCAGCGCGGCGAATTTCGCGACCGCCTATAAGCGGCGCTTCGGCGTGACGCCCAAACTGGCGCGGTGCAGCGGCCGGCACTGAGCACCTCGCAGCCGGTCTGGCGCAAACAACTTCGTACCTTTCACAAACATTTCGGCAACTTTCATCCTTGATAATGTAAATGAGAATCAATTTTATTTATCGTTATCGAAAGTGCCGCCATGTCGAGTCATGTTTCATGCTTTGCGTTAAAGCCGGTCGTGGTTGCCGGACTGTGTGCAATGGGCGTATCCGGCGTGTCCGCGCAGGCGGCCGATCCGGCGTTGCCCGATCACGCGCTGGGGACGGTCGTCGTGACCGCCAGTCAGCGCGAACAGGCGATCAAGGAGGCGCCCGCCAGCATTTCGGTCATCACGCGTGAGGAGATCGAGGCCAAGCCTTATACGTCGGTCGCCGAGATCGTCGGCAAGGTGGAAGGCGTCAGCGTGGTGGGCGCGACGCCGAACGACCAGGACATCTCGATTCGCGGGATGCCGGGCGAATACACGCTGATCCTCGTCGACGGCCGACGCCAGAATACCCGCGAAACCATGAATCGCGGCACGGCCGGCGTGCAGAGCAATCTGCTGCCGCCGCTCAGCGCGATCGAGCGGATCGAGGTGGTGCGCGGCCCGATGTCGTCGCTGTATGGCGCGGATGCGATGGGCGGCGTGATCAACGTGATCACCCGCAAGGTGCCGAAGAAGTGGGGCGGCACGATCACCGCGGGCAGCGTGTGGCAGCTGGAATCGGATCAGGGCGACACGCAAAGCGTCGACTTCTGGGTCGGCGGTCCGCTCAAGGCGGACGTGCTCGGCCTGCAGTTGTCGGGCCGGGCGCTGCATCGCGGCGAGGACCACATCTATTACCCGCTCAGCGCGACGGGCGGCGCCAACGGCCAGCGCATCGGCAGCTTCGACGTGAAGCTCACGGCGAAGCCCACCCGCAATCAGGACATCAGCATCAACGCCGGCCGGGAGCAACTGACCTACCTCAGCACGCCCGGCGACAGCATCGCGCCTACGACGCCGCGGACCGCGGCGTCGACGGTCGTCGAAACGCGTCATGTGCGCGACTACTGGGGCATCACGCATAACGGCCGGTGGGATTTCGGCCACTCCACCTTGTCGCTGTACGGCGAGCGCGGCACGCAGGATCAATGGACCGCGCTGGCCCGCTCGCCCGTCAAGCCGGCGATCACCGACACCGTGCTCGAAGGGAAAGTGGAGGTGCCGTGGTGGGGCGAGCGCAACATCCTGACGGTGGGCGGCCAGCATATCTGGTCGCACTTGTCCGGCGCCGGAAGGCAGGACGCCGTGCCGAAGGGCTATGCGGTCAACGCCGACAGCGTGAAGCGCAACGCGTGGGCGCTCTTTGGCGAGAATGACTACTTCTTCAACAGCCGCTTCACGCTGACCACCGGCGTGCGGCTCGATCACGACGATCGATACGGCAGCCACGTCAGCCCGCGCGTCTATGGCGTCTACAAGCTCACGCAGACCGTGACCGTGCGAGGCGGCGTATCCAGCGGCTTCAAACCGCCGTCGCTACGCCAGAGCACCGCCGGCTACTGCATGACGTCGGGCGGCGCGGCGGGGGCGATGCCCGGCACCCTGTGCGGAAACCCGAGCCTCAAACCCGAGACCAGCCTGACGGAGGAGCTCGGCGTGCGCTACGACAACGGCGACAACCACCTCAGCCTCACGCTGTTCAACAATCTGTTCAAGAACAAGGTGGTGAGCTACGACACGGGCGTTGCCGACACGCGCTCGCCCGGCCGGAACCTCTACGTGTACGACAACGTCGACCGGGTCAAGCTGTACGGGCTCGAACTGGGGGCGGGGACGCGCGTGGCGAAGCAGTTCCGGATTTCCGGCGCGTACACGCTCACGCAGTCGCGCCGTGAGGGCAGCGGAGAAAAGGCGTTCAACGGAAGCTCGCTCGACGGCTATCCGCTCGACAAGACGCCCAAGCACAAATTCAACGTGCAACTGGGCTGGACGCCGACGCCGCAGCTGGACCTGTACGCCGACATCAACTACATCGGCACCGAGTATTGGGCGGCATTCCGCAACGGCGCGCAGGGCGTGCGCGAGCGGCCGTCCACCACCACCTTCGATGTCGGCGGGCGATACAAGCTCTCCAAGCACTTCTCGCTCAACGTCGCATTGCTGAATCTGACGAACCGGATGGTGCCGGTGGATGACCGCAGCCGCGCCAACGGCCTGAGCGGCAACTGGCTGGTGGACCCGGGCCGCCGCGTCGCGGTGAGCCTGACAGCGGAGATGTGACGGAGGCGCGCCGCGCGGCGCCGTTCGTTCGTCAGCGGTCTGACGTCGTGTCCGGGGTGGCCGCACCCCGACGGCGCACGGTCGCATGAGGATGACGAACCACGGCCGGCTGACGGCGCCGTGCATCGGACGATGGCGGTCGCAACGATCGCCGATCGATGTGAATTCAATCTAGAGGCCAACAAGATGAACGCGATTTCTCAAAGCGAGTTTTCATTAGTATCCCAAAACATTCTGGAAAGCTATTGCGCGCAAGCGCCGCTATTCCTCGCAACCCCGAATCACGCGCTGCTGGCGCAGGATATCGTCGGCACGGTTGCGCATTCGAGTGAGCCGCTGGGCGAGCGGGTTCGGCAGGCGCTGACGCGGGCCCGAGACGAGGGGCACCTGGATGCCGCCGTGGTGGGCGCGATTCCTTTCGACATCGACCGTCCCTCGGCGCTGCGGGTTGCGCGCACGCTGCTGCGTACTGATCCTCTGAACGTCACGCACGCGCCGCCGCCCGCGATGGGGCGCTATGACGCGCAGCCGGTGCCGCACGGCGACGATTATGCCGCCGGTGTCGCGCAAGCGGTGGCGAACATCCGCTCCGGCCAGCTCGACAAGGTCGTGCTCGCACGCATGCTGGAATTGAGCGGCGACGAGCCGGTCGATGCGCACGCGCTGCTGACCCGGCTCGCGGCACGTAACCCGCAGGGCTATACGTTCTCGGTGGATGTCGGTGAAGGACGCACGCTGCTGGGCGCGAGCCCCGAGCTGCTGGTCAGCCGCTTCCAGGGCGTCGTGCGCGCCAATCCGCTCGCCGGATCCGCGCCGCGCAGCAGCGACCCGGTCGAGGATCGCCGCCGTGCCGATGCGCTGATGGCATCCGCGAAGGATCTGGAAGAGCATCGCGTGGTGGTCGATGCCGTCCGGGAAAGCCTGGCGCCGCTGTGCCGGACCTTGCACGTGCCCGAGCGGCCGTCGCTCGTGCATACGCAGACGATGTGGCACCTGTCCACCGAGGTCACGGGCGCGACCGACGCGGATGCGTTGACGCTCGCGCTCGCGCTGCATCCGACGCCGGCCGTCTGCGGCTATCCGCGCAGCGTCGCGCAGGAGCTGATCCTGCAGACCGAACCGTTCGACCGGGGTTTCTATACCGGCATGCTGGGCTGGGTCGACACGCGCGGCGACGGCGAGTGGATCGTCACGATCCGCTGCGCGGAAGCGGCCGGCAATACGCTGCGCCTGTTCGCCGGCGCGGGGGTCGTCGGCGAATCGCAGCCGGAAGCCGAGCTGGCCGAAACCAGCGCGAAATTCCGCACGATGCTCGACGCGATGGGCGTCGCGCGCGATGCCGCGACCGGGGCGGCGGCGCGGGGGGCCGCATGACGCTCGCGCACTGGACGCCGTGGCCGGCCGAATTCGCTCATGCCTACCGACGCAGCGGCTACTGGCAGGGGCAATCGTTCCCGCAACTGCTCGAGCAACTGGCCGATCAGCATGGCGAGCGGACCGCGCTGGTGCAAGGCGACACGCGCTGGAGCTATCGCCGGCTCGCCGATGAGGCGAATCGTCTGGCGAGCGGTTTCACCGCGTTGGGCATCCGGCCGCGCGATCGGGTCGTGTTGCAATTGCCGAATCGCGTCGAATTCTTCGCGGCCGTGTTCGCGCTGTTCCGGATCGGCGCGCTGCCGGTCTTCGCATTGCCCGCGCACCGCAAGCAGGAGATTGCCTACTTCTGCCGGCATGCGGAAGCGGTGGCCTATATCGCGGCGGACCACCATGACGGATTCGACTATCGTGCGCTCGCGAAGAGCGTGCAGGCGGAGGCACCCACGCTGCGGCACGTACTGATCGCCGGCGAGGCGGGCGATTACGTCGCGCTCGACAGTCTGCGCGACGCAGCCGCGGCGCTGCCCGCCGGCCCGGGCGCCGACGAGGTTGCGTTCCTGCAGCTGTCCGGCGGCAGCACGGGGACGCCGAAGCTGATCCCGCGCACCCATGACGATTATCTGTACAGCGTCCGCGAAAGCGCGCGCATCTGCGGGCTGAGCGAACGCAGCGTCTACCTGTGCGTGCTGCCCGCCGCCCACAACTACGTGCTCAGCTCGCCGGGCACGCTGGGCGTGTTGTATGCGGGCGGCACGATCGTGCTGTGCGACGGCGGACACCCCGAGGCGGCATTTCCGCTGATCGAGCGGGAGCGGGTGACGATCACTTCGCTGGTGCCGCCGCTCGTGCCGATCTGGCTGGCCGCCGCGGCGCACACCCCCGGCGCGCTGGCGAGCCTGCAACTGGTACAGGTCGGCGGAGCGCGCTTCGACGACACGCTGGCGCCGCGCGTCGAAGCGGAGCTGGGTGCGAAGCTGCAGCAGGTGTTCGGCATGGCCGAAGGGCTCGTCAACTACACGCGGCTCGACGATCCGCCCGCGCGCGTACTGCATACGCAGGGCCGCCCGATCTCGCCGGACGACGAAATCCGCATCGTCGACGACGAGGACCGGCCCGTCGCGCCGGGCGAAACGGGGCACCTGCTGACGCGAGGCCCCTACACGATCCGCGGCTACTACCGAGCGGACGCGCACAACGCGCGTGCATTCACCGACGACGGCTTCTATCGCACCGGGGATCGCGTGCGGATGACGCCGGAAGGCTATCTGGTGGTCGAGGGCCGTGCGAAGGACCAGATCAATCGCGGCGGCGAGAAGGTATCGGCGGAGGAAGTCGAGCATGTGCTGATGGCGCATCCCGACGTGATCGACGCCGCGCTGGTGGCGATGCCGGATCCTTATCTCGGCGAGAAGAGCTGCGCGTACGTGATCCGGGGCAACCCGCGAATGCGCGCGCCGGCGCTCATCGGCTTCCTCCGCGAGCAGGGTATCGCCGCCTACAAGATTCCCGACCGGGTCGTGTTCGTCGACACGTTCCCGAAGACGGCCGTCGGCAAGACCAACAAGCAGGTGCTGCGCAAGGACATCGTCGCGCGGCTGACCGCGCTCGAAGTCACGGCCGAATGATGCGCGGCGGGCGATGCGACCGTCGCGCCGCCCGCCGCATCCCGTCCATTCCTATTTTTCCCGACAGACATGGCAATCCCCAAGATCTCTTCCTATCCGATGCCCGCGGAACTGCCCGCGAACCGGGTGACGTGGCGTGTCGACGCGAGCCGCGCGGCGCTGCTGGTTCACGACATGCAGGACTATTTCGTGGATTTCTACGACCGCAGCGCGGCGCCGATTCCCGAGCTGATCGCGCATACCCGGCGGTTGATCGAACTCGCGCGCGGCGCGGGCATGCCCGTGTACTACACCGCGCAGCTTCCGCGGCAAAGCGCGGAAGATCGCGCGCTGCTCACCGACATGTGGGGCCCGGGCCTGACCGCGCGGCCCGAATGCGCGGCGATCTGCGCGGCGGTGGCCCCCGCACCCGGCGATCACGTGCTGGACAAGTGGCGCTACAGCGCGTTCCAGCGCTCGGAACTCGATGCGATGCTGCGCGCGCAACAGCGCGATCAGCTCGTGATCTGCGGCGTCTATGCGCATATCGGCTGTCTGATGACCGCATGCGAAGCGTTCATGAAGGACATCAAGCCGTTCTTTGTCGCCGACGCGCTGGCCGATTTTTCCGAACAGGAGCACCGGATGGCGCTCGATTACGTCGCGGGGCGTTGCGGCACGGTCGTGCGCACGGCCGATATCGCCGGAGCGCTCGCGACGCGCGAGAACGCGGATTCGATTTCGCTCGCGGCACTCACGCAGCAAGTCGCGCGGAACCTGCAGATCGCGGCGTCGGAGCTGCAGCCGCAGGACAACCTGATGGACTGCGGGCTGGATTCGGTGCGACTCATGGCCTTCGTCGAGACGTGGCGTCAGGCGGGCCACGACGTCAGCTTCGTGCAGCTTGCGGAAACACCGACGCTCGAGGCCTGGTGGCAGCTGCTGCAACGCAAGACCCTCGCGGCGGCATGACGGACGCCGCTCGTCATTGCCCGCTTCCCATTCCATTCGCGACCGAAACCATCATGCTCGTCAGTACCGCTGAAATCACCTTGCCGCAGGCAGACCGCGTTCTCTTCAAGATGTGCAAGCACTATGCGATCAAGGTGCCGGTCGCATTCGACGACACGCGCGCCGCGATCGACTTTCCGTATGGGACATGTCAGGTCGTTCGCACCGATGACCTGCTGAGCCTGCGCTGCGAAGCCGATTCGATGGAGAAGCTCGAGCAGATCCAGTACGTGATGGACGAGCACCTCGCGCTGATGTCGCGCAACAAGGCGCTCGTGATCGACTGGCGCAACGCCTGAGCGGCTAGCCGCCCGTTCGAATTCACGGGGCGGGCATGGCTGTCGCCATCTCTTCATTCATTTCCTGCGGAACGCTACTTCATGCAGCAAACAAGTCAACGCCTGCGCGCGACGTCGGCGCAATACGGCATCTGGGTCGCGCAGCAAGTCGATCCCGACGATCCGGGCTATCTGACGGCGGAAGCGGTCGAACTCGACGGCCCGCTCGATCAACAGGCATTCGAGGCCGCCGTGTGCGAGGTGCTCGATCGCGCGGATGCGCTGCAGATGCGCTTCGAATGGACGGACGACCGGCTTTGGCAGCATCGCCAGCCGGCCCGCACCCAGGTGCCGCTGTTGGATTTCAGCGCGGACACAGATCCGGAACAGGCCGCCCGGGCGTGGATGCAGGCTTCGCTGTCGGTCTGCTGCGACGTGACGTCGGACCCGCTGTATCGCACCGCGCTGCTGAGGATTTCGCCGCAGTGCCACTGGTGGTATCTGCAGGTGCATCATATTGCGCTCGACGGCTTCGGCTACAGCCTGATCCAGCAGACCGTGGCCTCACGCTACAACGCGCGAACCGCGGGTGCGCCGCTGCCGGCGCTGCCCGACTGGCGTATCGAGCGGGTCGTCGATGCGGAAGCGGAATATCGCCGGACCGGCAAGTTCGAGCGCGACCAGGCGTTCTGGCGCGACCATCTGCGCGATGTCCCCGCGCCGCTGCAACTGGCGCCGAAGCAGCCGTTCGGTCCCACGTCGATCCGTCACACGCTGCGGCTCGATGCGGCGCGCTCGGGCGCGCTGCGCACGGCTGCCGAAGCCGCGGGCGCCGACTGGAGCGCGTGGATGCTGAGCGCGCTCGGCCTGTGGCTCGGCAAGCAGGCGGGGCAGCGCGACCTGACGATCGGCCTGCCGGTGATGAACCGACTGGGCACCCCTGCGCTCGGCGTACCTTGCATGGCGATGAACATCGTACCGTTGCGCCTGCACGTGCGCCCCGACGCGACCTTGCAGGCGCTGACGGTCGAAACCGCCGGCAGGCTGCGCGCGATGCGTCCGCATCTGTATTACCGCTACGGTTGGATTCGCGGCGATCTGGGGCTGCTCGAGAGCAACAAGTTCCTGTTCAACCAGGCGATCAACCTGATGCCGTTCGACCGGCAGGTGACGTTCGACGGCCTCGACAGTCGCATGCAGTCCGTGAGCGGCGGCCCGGTCAAGGATCTGAACGTCACGCTGGTCGTACGTAGCGGCGAATGGCATCTGACGTTGGAAGCGAATCCGAACGCCTACGATGTCGCGCGGCTGACCGGCCTGGCCGGGAGCCTGTCCGACTGGTTGTCCGTGCTGGCGGCGCATCCGCCCGGCGCGCCGCTCGCTTCGCTGCTGAACGATTTGCCGCCGCTGTCGGTCTGCGCCGGCGCGCCGCTCGCCGGCCCCGTCGTCGACGTGCTCGCACTGCTGGCACGGGCGGCCGAGCAGGCGCCGGATCGGATCGCGATCGAGACGCCGGACGAACGGATCGACTACCGCGCGCTGATGGCGCGCGTCGAGGCAATGGCCGCTGCGCTGACGCAACGCGGTGTCGACGACCGCAGCCGGATCGCCATTCTCGCGCCGCGCTCGCCGGACGCGATCGCGGCGATGCTGGCCGTGCTGCGGGTGGGCGCGGCCTTCTTGCCGCTGGATCCCGACGGTCCCGCGCAACGCGCCGCGAGCATGCTGGCCGATGCCGCGCCCAACTGGGTGATGACGCGCGAGCCGTGGCGGCGGCACGCCGGCGCGTGGCCGGTGCTGGACCTCGACGGTGTCGGCGCGGCGGCGCATCCCGCCTGTTGCGACGCGCCGGCGGCGGTGCATCCCGCCTATCTGCTCTATACATCGGGATCGACGGGTCGGCCGAACGGCGTGCTGGTGGGGCGCGGCGCGCTCGCGCATTTCGTTGCCAGCACGCGCGCGCTGTACCGCGTGGGTCCGGCCGACCGAGTGCTGCAGTTTGCGCCGCTGCACTTCGACGCGAGCCTGGAGGAGATCTTCGTCTCGCTCTGCCATGGCGCGACGCTCGTGCTGCGCGACGACGCGATGCTCGATTCGGTGGCGACCTTCGCCGCCGAGGTGGAGCGGCTCGGCGTGACGGTGCTCGATCTGCCCACGGCGTACTGGCAGGTACTGGCGCATGCGCTGGATCCGGAGGCTGCCCGGCGGCTCGCGCGCGTGCGGCTGACGATCATCGGCGGCGAAGCGGCGTTGCCCGAGCGGGTCGCGCGCTGGCGCGAGCTGATGCCCGCGCAGGTGCTGCTGAATACTTACGGACCGACCGAAGCCACCATCATCGCGACAACCGCGCGGCTGGCCGGCCCGCAGGCCGTCTGGGCGCCGGGCGAGGCCGTGCCGATCGGCGTGCCGCGCCCGGGTATCGCGGCGTGCATCGTGGACGAGCGTCTGTATCCGGTGGCGGCGGGTGTCGTCGGCGAACTGGTGCTGAGCGGCCCGGCGCTGGCGCTGCAATACCTGAACAACCCGGATCTCACCGCCGCGCGTTTCGTCCGCCTGCCCGATTCGGGCGAGCGAGCGTATCGCACCGGCGATCTCGCGCAACTGCAGAACGGGCAATTGCGTTTCCTCGGACGCATCGATCACCAGGTGAAGATCAGCGGACTGCGGATCGAGCCGCTCGAGATCGAGAATCTGCTGCTCGGGATGCCCGCGGTCCGCGAAGCGGCCGTGGTGCCGGTGCCGCGCGGCCCCGGGCTCCACACGCTGACCGCCTTCGTCGCGGGCACGGACGACGTGCAGGCGTTGCGCGCGCGGCTGGCGGACGCGCTGCCCGCCGCGGCGATTCCGGATGCATGGCAGGTGCTTGAACAACTGCCGCGCAATCCCAATGGCAAGACCGACCGGAAGGCGCTCTTGCAGCGGGCGGAGCTACGCGAGGCGGCAGCCGACGGCGACGACGCGGGGCCGCTCGAACGGCAGGTGATGCATGTCTGGCGCCAGGTGCTGGGCGATCTGCCGATGACGCCCGCATCGAATTTCTTCGATCTGGGCGGCAAGTCGCTGCAGGCGATCCAGACGGCGGGTCAACTGGCGGTCGAATTGCAGCGCGACGTGCCGGTGTCGATGCTGTTTCGCCACGCGACCGTCCAGGCGCTCGCGGGCGCATTGACGGCGCCGCTCGCGTACCGGCCGCAAACCCTTGGCGACGCGTTCGCGCCGATGCTGCCGATTCAATCCGGCCGGCCCGGTGCCCCGGCGCTGATCTGCGTGCACCCGGCCGACGGACTGGCGTGGGGCTATCTGCGCCTCGCGCGGCATCTGCCCGAGACGACCGTATACGGTCTGCAGATGTCGGTGGACGAGACCCGCGACGCGCAGGACTTCGACGCGCTGGTCGAACGCTATACGCAGCGCGTGCGCGCGCTGCAGGCCGACGGGCCGTACTACCTGCTCGGCTGGTCGCTGGGCGGCGCGCTGGCACACGGCATCGCGGCCCGGCTCGCGGCGCAAGGGCACGCGATCGGTCTGCTGGCGTTGATGGACAGCTATCCGGCCGCGGCATGGGGCGCGCGAGCGCAGCCGATGCTGCGCGACGCGTTGCAGATCCTGCTGACCGTCAACGGCGATTTCGACACGGCCGACCTGCCTGACGACGCGTTGCGCCAGCGGCTGCTGCGCGCGACGAGTCCGTTCGCGGTGCTCGGACCTGCCGGGCTGGACGCGTTCGCCGGGCAGACGCTGCGTCAGATGCAGATGTTCCGCGCGAGCGAGACGCCTGCCTATGACGGCGAGCTGCTGCTGTTCCGCGCGTCGCGCAACCCCGATCACGTCCCCGTTCCCGACAGCTGGCTGCCGCACGTAGGGCAGAGCCGTCTGCACTGCAGCGTGCTCGACTGCTCGCATGACGGCATGTCGGACCCCGCGCCGATGGCCGCGATCGGCGCCGTGCTGGCCGCGCGTCTCGCGTAGGCCGGGCGGCCCCTTGTTTCTTCCCAATTCATGGAGTTTCATCGTATGACCCGTATTTCCGACGACTTTCCCGGAACCGTCGCCGTGGTCAGCGGCGCCGCGCAGGGCATCGGCGCGGCCGTGGTTCGCGCGCTCGGCGCGCGCGGCATCACCGTCGCCGCGCTCGACGTCCAGACGGACCGGCTCGCACAGCTCGCAGCCGACGGCGAGGCGGCAGGCGAACGGATTCATCCGTTTACAGTCGACGTCGCCGACGGCGACGCCGTCCGCGCCGTGGTGGACCGGATCGACGCGGAGGTCGGCCCGATCGGAATGCTCGCGAACGTCGCGGGCATCCTGCGGCTTGCCGAGGTCGACACGTTGCGCGACGAGGACTGGGACCGCAGCTTCGCCGTCAATACACATGGCGTCTTCCATCTGTCGCGCGCGGTCGCGCGGCGGATGATGCCGCGCCGCGCGGGCAGCATCGTCACGGTCGGCTCGAATGCGGCGCTCGTGCCGCGCATGCAGATGGCGGCCTATGCGGCATCGAAGGCGGCCGCGCACCAGTTCACCAAGTGCCTCGGGCTGGAACTGGCGGGCCACGGCATTCGCTGCAACATCGTCGCGCCCGGTTCGACCGACACGCAGATGCAGCGCCAGCTGTGGCACGACGAGAAGAGCGTCGACGGCGTGATCGCGGGGTCGCTGCCCACCTACCGCACGGGCATTCCGCTGGGCCGCATCGCGGCGCCCGACGACATCGCGTCGATCGTGCTGTTCATGCTGTCGAACGCGTCGCGGCACGTGACGCTGAACAGCGTGTGCGTCGACGGCGGTGCGACCCTGGGCGTGTGAGGCCGGCTTCCGGCGCGACACGTTCGTCATCCCATCCTCAGCCTATCGATCATGAAAAATATTTCCTCGTATCTCGACGAAGGGGGTTCCGGCGCCGTCTGCGCCCCGGAGCCACCTGCGTGCGCCGAACGCCTGCGGGTCGGGATGCGCTTGCCCGCGCCGGCGGCCATTCGCGCCCGCTATCCGCTGATACCCGCCGCGCAGTCCACCGTCGCGTCGGGTCGGCGGCAACTGGAGGCGATTCTCGAGCAACGCGACGCGCGCTGGATGGTCGTCGTCGGACCCTGCTCGATCCACGATCCGCATGCGGCGCTCGACTACGCGCGGCGTCTCGCCCGTCTTGCTCGCCAAGTGCGCGACGTGTTCTGCGTGGTGATGCGCGTGTACTTCGAGAAGCCGCGCACCACCGTGGGATGGAAGGGTTTGATCAACGATCCGTACCTGGACGGCAGCCATCGGATGGACGAGGGCCTCGAGACGGCGCGTCGTCTGCTGCTCGACATCAATGCGCTCGGCCTGCCGGCCGCGATCGAAGCGCTCGATCTGATCACGCCGCATTACCTTGGTGATCTGGTGAGCTGGGCCGCGATCGGCGCGCGCACCACCGAATCGCAGGTGCACCGCGAGATGGCGTCCGGGCTGCCGGTGCCGGTCGGGTTCAAGAACGGCACCGACGGCAGCCTGGACGTCGCGGTTCACGCGATGCTCAGCAGCATGCGCGAGCATGCGTTCATCGGCGTCGACGGACAGGGGGCGCCCGCCGTGCTGCACACCGGCGGTAACCCGCATGCGCACCTCGTGCTGCGCGGCGGCAGCAAGGGGCCCAACTATGACGCGGCGAGCGTCGCGGCGGCCGAACAGGCACTGCGGGCACGGCAGTTGCCCGCCAACATCGTGGTCGACTGCTCGCACGCGAATTGCGCGAAACAGCATGCGCGGCAGGCCGTCGTGCTCGACGAGATCGTCGAGCAGATCCGCGCGGGCAACCGCTCGATCCGCGGCGTGATGCTCGAGAGCTTTCTGGAGGAAGGGGCCCAGCCGCTTGCGGCCAATCGGGACGCATTGCGCTACGGCTGTTCGGTCACGGATCCCTGCCTCGGCTGGGATGCGACCGAGGCGGCGCTCCTTCGGGCGCGCGAGAAGCTGCTCATTCACCTGAAGCGCGCCGGCTGACTCCGGTCGGATACGCGCTTCCTCAATCAGGAGTTTCATGTCTACGACCTCTGTTGAATCCCCATCGACACTCACGCGATCCAGCGCGCAGCTGTTGCCGCTGCTGCTGGCCAATTTCACGATGACGGCGGGCAGCTATGCGTTCATTGCGGTGACGGGACCGCTGGCGCGGCTCATGCATCTGCAGGCCTGGCACATCGGCGTCATCATCGCCGCGGTCGGCGTGGTCTGGATCGCGACGGCTCGCCGCTGGGGTCGGGCGGCGGACCGCTTCGGCCGGGTGCCGATCCTGCGGCTGTCGATCGTCGGCTTCACGGTGTCCTATCTGTGCCTCGTCGGCTACATCGGATGGGCGTTGCGCGGGGGGGCGCAGCACGTACCCGCGCTGGGCCTGAATATCGCCGCGCTGCTGATTCTGCGCGCGGCGATGGGCGGCAGCTTCGCCGGACTGCCCGTCGGGGCGACCGCCTGGATTGCGGATCACACCGCGGGGCCGTCGCGGGCGGCCGTGATGGCGCGCTTCGGCGCGGCCGGGGCGGTCGGCATGGTGTTCGCGCCGCCGCTCGCAGGCTGGATCGGACGCTACGATCTGGCGATCGCGCTGCTGGTGTTCGCGCTGCTGCCGCTCGCCGGTTTGCCGGGCCTCGGACGATTGCGGGACGCATGGGCGAAGCAGGCTCGTCAGATGCCGCCGCGATTGAAGGTTGGCGACGAGCGGATCCGCATGCAATGGCTGAGCGCACTGGCGCTGTACAGCGCGATCATGATTGCGAACAGCGCGCTGGGGTTCTACGTGATCGATCGTCTGCATGTCGCCGCCCAGCAGGCGGCGGCCGTGGTCGGCTACGCGCTCGGCAGCGCCGGTCTCGGGCTGATCCTGATGCAGGCGCTCGTCGGCCGGCTGCCGCGCGTGGCGCCGTTGCAGTGGCTTCGTTGGGGGGCGCTGGTCAGTGCGTGCGGGTTCGCGTCCGTGCTGCTGGTGGATCCGCAGCAGCCGGTCGCGGTGTGCGCGAGCTACCTGGTGGCGGCCTTCGGCATGGGCGCCGCATTTCCCGCGATCGCGGCGCTCGCGAGCAATGCGGTCGGTCCGGCAGAACAGGGTGCCTGTGCGGGGGCGATGTCGACCGCGCAGGGCTTCAGCATGGTGATCGCGCCGCTGGTCGGCACGGTGCTCTACGACGTGCAGCCGACGGTGCCGTTCGCGTTGATCGGCGTATTGCTGTTGTCGGTGTTCGTCGCAAGCTGGCGGCGGACAGGGCCGGCGGCGGAGTGATGGACCAAGGCGGGCGCGATTGCCCGCCTTGCTCGCCCGTTGTCTTGAGGTGAGTGTGATTCAGCGACCTTGCTTGTCGCCGGACGGGCCCCGACTGTGCAGGCGGGACGCCATGAGCGCCGGAGGCTGTCCGAGGCTGGTCGGGCCGGACGCGGAGTATGCGATGACGCGAAGTATCTCGCCGATGGCCGTGTTCATTCGCGACGGAAAAGCGTCCGAGGTCGAAATAAAGAGAATGGATCCTGTCAACCGGCGATCCGCTTCGATACGCCTGTCCCTCATACGAACGGCCGGATGACTTTTTCGCCTGACCGTCCGGATCGACAATTTTCTCTTCCGATATAAATGCTGTGTTTGATTGCGGTTTCGCAGCAATCTCTCGTTATCCTGTAGACGGCGGTCGTGACGAGTCGGCAGGATGTGGCGTCCGAGCCGGTGTGCCCGTCGCGGTTGGCCGCGGACGCGGGTTGCCTGGATATCCGGCAGCTCACGGGCCGCCCGATGCGTGACGCGCCAGCCATTCAGCAATGAACGCGGCGTGCCCTCGATGCGCCGGACGACTTTCCGGGGATCGTGATTCCAGTACCCGGATGTCGAGTGTCCGGCGGGGCGCAAGCCGCGAGCACCATTCATGCTCTGCCGCAATCGGCGCAGCCGCATCGCGGCGCGTGCGCATTTGCGACCCCGGCGGCGTCGGTTATGGCGGGTCGCATCCTGATCATCGTTCCGCGTCACGGCTCCGCCCCCTTCCGGTTCGTATCGGTTTTCTCGGCAAGCCGGTGGCGCGCACTTCGCCAAATCGTGAGGCCTTTGTGACGCGCTGTCCGTCGTGATTCGACCGGCAGCGGGTTTCGGCGAACGCGATCGGCGGGAATGCGACGCTCTACACAAACGTACAAGACGTCGCCCAGTCCCCGCTCTTATTCTCCTTCTCAGATGAACAGCCAGTATCGCCTGCCGACGGGGCAGGTGCCGATCGAATGCGACAAGGCATGGGGCACGAACTGGCTGTTTCGTCTCGGCGCGGGAACGCGCCGACGAGGTCGACCGCGTAATCCAATAAAGGTGAACAATGAAAAGCGAGTCGTTACGGACGAGGGTAGCAATCTTAGGATCGGGTGGTATCGGCGTCGACCTGATGTTCAAGGTGAAGGCGTCCCGCAATCTGTCTCTGGCATTCGTCGTCGGCCGGAATGCAAATAGCGAGGGGCTTGGCGTCGTGCGCGAGCATGGCGTGCCGACCTCCAGCGAGGGGTTGAATTTTCTCAAGGACAACGTCGATCAGTTCGATATGGTGTTCGACGCGACATCGGCGGCGGCGCACACAGTCAGCAATCAGTTCTTCCGGCAAGCCGGAAAGTTCACGATCGATCTGACGCCCGCCAAGCTGGGTCAGTTGTGTGTGCCTTCGATCAATCTGGAGCAGATCAATGCCGCGCAGAACATCAACTTGATCACGTGCGGCGGCCAAGCCAGCTTGCCGCTTGCCTATGCGTTGTCGCAGGCTGTCGATGAGATCGACTACATCGAAGTCGTGTCGACCATTTCGTCGCGCAGCGCGGGCATGGCCACACGGGAAAACATCAACGAGTACCTGACAACGACGGAGTCCGCGCTCGCGTCGTTCTCGGGAGCGGGCCGCACCAAGGCCATCCTGAACATCAATCCCGCCGAGCCGGGCATCAGCATGCAGACGACGCTGTATGCCACGGCCAAGTACCGGGATTTCGACCGGGTCAAGGCATGCATCGACGCCATGACCCGGCGGGTTCAAACCTATGTGCCGGGTTATCAACTGGTCATGGGGCCGATGGAAAATCGCGGCCAGATCGTCGTCGGTCTGACGGTTCGCGGCAGCGGCGACTATCTGCCGAGCTTCGCGGGCAATCTGGACATCATCAATTGCGCTGCCGTCGCGGTGGCGGAGCACAAACACGCACTCGCCGGGTGAGGACTATCGTGTCAATCTTCATTAGTGATTCGACATTACGCGATGGCAACCACGCCATTCGCCATCAATTGACGGCGGAGCAGATCGCCGGATACGCCGCCGCCGCCGACGCGGCCGGAATCGACATCGTCGAAGTCGGGCACGGCAACGGGCTCGGCGCGTCGTCGAGCCTGCTGGGTCACGCGGCCGTCGATGACCAGACCATGCTGGTGATGGCGCGCGAGCAACTGAAAAGCAGCCGTCTTGGCGTCCACTTCATTCCGGGCTTCGGAAAATCGTCGGATATCGACATGGCGCTGGACGTCGGTGTGGACGTGATTCGGGTCGCGAGCCACTGCACCGAGGCAAACATCACGGCGCGCTTCATCGAGCAGACCAAGCTCGCGGGAAAAGAGGCGTACGGCGTGCTGATGATGGCCCACATGGGCTCGCCCGAGGTGCTGCTGCAACAGGCGCAGCTCATGGAGCGCTATGGCGCCGACGCGATCGTCCTGATGGACAGCGCCGGGTTTTCGAGCCCGCCCATGGTGCGCGACAAGGTGAGGTGCCTGCTCGATCATCTGGGCGTTCGTGTCGGATTCCACGCCCATAACAATCTCGGACTGGCCATTGCCAACACGCTCGTCGCGGTGGAAGAAGGCGCGACCGTGGTGGACGGCTGTTTCAGGGGATTCGGGGCGGGCGCGGGCAATACCCAGCTCGAAATCATGGTGGCCGTGCTGGAGCGGCACGGCTATCCGATTCATACGTCGTTCGAGCGGGTCGCGCGTCTTTCCGACGAAGTCTCGGGTTTCCTGAGTCCCGAAACGCCGCATATCGGTACGGCGAACATCGCGAGCGGCCTGTACGGTTTGTTTTCCGGGTATGTGCCGCACGTGCAGCGGGCGGCACGGCACTTCGACGTCGACGAGTTCGAACTCTATCGCCGGCTGGCGGATCGCCGGCTCGTCGCCGGACAGGAGGACGTGATCACCGAGGAAGCCAGCAAATTGGCGTCTTCGCGAACCGTCGCAGCGTCTCAAGAATTGATCGACGTGACGGCCAAGTGATGGCACCGACAAGCGATTTCGGATCACGACAGGAGCCGGAGAACACTGTGAAGCATCAGCAATTGGCGCATCAACGATTCGAACATTGGGCTGCCGTGTACCCGCAACGGACGGCGGTCGTTTGCGGCGACGTCAGCGTGACCTACGGCGAACTCAACGAGCGGGCGAACCGCTTCGCCAGACTGCTGAGCGAGCTGGGGATTTGTGCGGGGTCGGCGGTCGGCGTCTGTTTTTCGCCGCGCATCCACACGCTGACCTGCATGCTGGCGATTCTGAAGTGCGGCGCGGCGTATGTTCCGCTGGATCCGTCCTATCCGGCGGACCGACTGGCGGCAATGGCCGGTCAGCTGGAAACGATGAATTTCATCATCGCGTCCGATGAGTCGCGCGACCGGCTCAAGGATGCCGGCAAGCGGCTGCTCACGCTCGAAGAAGTCCTGGTGAGGTCGTTCGCCTACTCGGCGGGAAACCTGAATGAGGATGTCGACGGCAGCGATCTTTGCTACGTCGTTTTCACCTCCGGCACCACCGGCGTTCCGAAGGCCGTCGGCGTCAAGCACAGCGGCTGGGGCAACCTGCTGCAATGGCTGGAATCCGAATACCGACTCGACAGCCAGTCCGCGAATCTGCTGGTCAGCGCCTTCGGCTTCGATATTTCGCAACGAAGCCTGATGACGCCGCTCTATGTCGGCGCGGTCCTGTGCCTGTTGGGCACGGAGCATTTCGATCCGAAGCTGGCGGCGCAACTGATCGAGTCGCACAGCGTGAGGACGCTGCATCTCGCGCCCAGCACGCTGTATCTGCTCACGGCGATCGGCGACGCGAGCCCGTTGCTCGCTTCTCTGGAGTATTTGTTCATCGGCGGCGAAGCGCTGTCGGCCCAGAGAATCCAGCAGTGGTCGGCCGGTGCCGGCAAGCATTGCCGGCTCGTGCACCAGTACGGTGTGGCCGAGTGTACCGACGTAGCGACGTCGTACGTGATGGGCAATGTCGCCGACTATCTCCGGGACGGCATTCCGATGGGACAGCCCGTCGCCAACTGCGCGTTACTCGTTCTCGACGAGCAGTTCGCTCCGGTGGAGAGCGATGAAGTCGGCGAGATTTTCATCGGAGGGGCGGGCGTCGGCGTGGGGTATGTGAACAACGCTCAACTGACGGCGGAGAAGTTCGTTCGCATCAATGTGGAAGGCAGCGAGGTGCTTGCATATCGCACCGGCGACTTCGCGCGGCGCACGGCAGGCGGCGAGTACATCTGTCTCGGTCGCCGCGATACCCAGATCAAGATTCGGGGCATGCTGACCAATTTGACGGACATCGAGCACGCGCTTAAGCGTTCGTTTCCGGATATCGAGGAGGCGGTCGTGCTCGCGCTGAAGGGGGGCGCCTCGGACGAAGACTTGCGCCTGGTCGCATTCCTGCTGCGGGTGACGGAGGACACGCTCGACGCGCTGACGCTCAAGCGCACGCTGGCGACGAAACTGCCGCGACACATGATTCCGGCGGATTTCATTGCGGTCGACCGCTATCCGCTCACCCGCAACGGAAAGATCGACAAGCAGGCTCTCGCGGCGCAATGGGAAGGGTCGGCCGTGACCTGATCGCGCTGCCGGCATGGTGGATTGCGGCGCGTTTCCCGGGGAACACGCCGTCAGGATAAATCAATCGTCAATAACAGCAATAGGAGTCCTACTTTATGACATCCTCTCAAGAGATGTTTCAGTCGACGACGGGCCTCGCCCAGAATGCAGTCATCACGGACGACATCAAGGATGACGTCGCCAAATTCGAACGCGACGGTTTCATCGGGCCGATCAAGCTGTACGAGCCGAAGGAAGCGGCCGCGATGCTGCGCGCGCTGCGCCTGGGCAATCACGATCGGAAGCATGTGCTGTACGACAACAACATGAATTACGATCGTCATTTCGATATTCCCGAGCTGTCGCAGCACATCATGCACCCGACGATCCTGAAGTACCTGAAGGGTATTTTGGGACCGGACATTCTCTGCTGGCGGTCCGAATGGTTCGCCAAGTTCCCCGGGTCGGCGGGCACGGAATGGCACCAGGTGCGCGACTACAGCTACACGGACGGCAATCCGCTGATCGTCCCCACCGCATCCGACTGGAACGCCTTCATCGATCTGACCGTCTGGACGGCTTTCACGCCGGCCACGCGCGAGACGGGCTGCATGCGTTTCCTGCCGGGTTCGCACTACAAGTACTACTACGACGAGAAGCGGAAGGTCGAGACCGGCCGGTCGGGTCATTACAGCCATATGGAAACGGACACGGGTTTCTTCGGCTACAACTTCTCCGAATTCAAGGTTGACCCGTCGTGGGATCCGGAGAGTGCCGATCCGGTCGATCTCGAAATGGAAGCGGGCGAGTGCGTGATCTTCACGGCCTCGTGCGCGCATGCGTCGAAACCCAATACGTCGGAACGCGAAATGCGCCTCGCGATATCCGGCCGTTACGTACCGACGCAAGTTCGCGTGTACCCCGATCTGCTCTCGTACACCGCGCACGGCGAGACGTTCGATCTCAGCAACTATGCGGCCGTTCTCGTCAGCGGCGAAGAATCGTACGGTCACAACAAGATCCGGACGGTCAACAACCGGGGCGAGGTTTTTTCGGCACTCGTTCGCTAAACCACAAGGGGAAATTGAAATGATGGATGCCATCCGAAAAATCTATGTCGAAGAACTCAAGCTGCCGCAGTTCAAGGATTCGGACGACTTTTTCGATGTCGGTGGTCACTCGCTGATCATGGCGTCGATCCAGCGACGACTGAGCGAGGAACTCAAGCTCGACGTGACGATGGATACGTTGTTCCGCTATCCGACGCTGGAATCGTTGAGGCCGCACATCTGATGTTCGCAGCACCGTAATCGGGAGCCCGGTTTCCGGTCGAAGGAGATCGGGCGCTTGTTACCCAGCAGCAATGGAATGAACGTATGGAAACGAAATTTGCCTGTTTGCACGATACCGGTAACGGCGATGCGCCGTCGCTCTCCCAACACCGCAATCAGCTGTATGCGGAGTTTGTCCAGCGCGCGAAAAACATGGCGCTGATCCAGTCGGAGTCCGAGGATCTGATCGCGCCGCTCAACACGCTGCTCGATGCGAACGTCCTGTTCTTCAATCGCGTCGGCGATGATCGGTTCGATATCTGTTACGGCCCGTCGTCGGCCGCGGCAAACCAGCTGAGCAACACGATTCCTCGCTGGTCGGACAAGATTGCGACGCGAATCAAGAAGTCGCTGCGGAGTTCGAGCGGAGCGATCTGCAAGCTGGAAGTCGACGGTCGCGACGAACATATCGAAGTATTCGTGACGGACTGGAGTTCGTGTACGGCGGCCTGCGCGATAGCGTTGCACGCTTACCATCCGTTCATCAGAAAGATCGAGCAGCGCGGGGAGACCGGCAATTATTTCACCGGACTCTACGTGCGCAATCCGCTGACCGGCGATCTGATGTCGGTCTGGGTTGCCGACTGGGTCAAGCCCGACTTCGGTACGGGCGCGGTGTTGGTCAACCCGGCACATAACCGGACGGATCTCGAATTCGCTCGGCGGGTCGGATTGCCGATCCGGTTCGCGCTTTCTTTGCAGCAGGACGTCGACGAGCATTCCCGCCCCGTCCCGCCGGTGCTGAAGACCGGTTTCGCCATTCGCACCGGCTTCCTGGACGGGAAATGGGCGGACCAGGTGCACAACGAAACCCTGAACGTGCTGCTGCGCAAGGAAGCGGCGATTCAGCACGAGGACAATCGCCTGCCGAGCCAGATCATCGGACGGATCGAGTTGCTGATCGAACGCGATGACACCTGCCAGTTCTGGAATCGCCATACCGGAGAGTTCGTTCCGGCGAACGGCGACACGGCAGGCAATGCGGACATCGTGCCGGTGCGTCTGACTTGCAGTCCGGTGTTTCACGCGGCGGTGACGACAGTCCTGTTCAAGCCGGAGTATCTGCAGGTCGACTCGGCCGCGGGCAAGAACCATCTGCTCACGCTCGCACCCTTGATCTACGACCTGGCGGGCCTGCAAGGCTTTGTGCCCCTGGAGATTCTCGAGCCTGCGGAATACGCCGGCCAGCGGGACATGGACGAGGCGATGAAGCTGGCGCTGCTGGTGGGCGAGGTGCCGAGCAAGGTGCTCATCGTACGAAAGACGCTGCTGGAGCAGGTGGAAAGCTTCAGGAACGGCGTGAAGGCGGTCCATGCCAAGCTGGCCAAGGAAGGCGAGGCGCCGCCGGCGGCTGTCTATACGGCGCTGGAAAGAGCCGATCCGGTCGGCGCCTTCAAGGAGCTGTATCACTGGCAAAAGCGCATTCTCAGCACGGATTCGCCGGTTCATGCGGATCGCTATCTGTCGGTGCTGGGCACGCTGGGTGTCGAAAGTTTCGCTTAATACATGACAGGGGGTGGCATGGAGATTTTTCTTTACGCGTTCAGCGTGATGTACAGCCCAGGTCCCGTCAATGCGATGGGACTCAACGCGGGGCTGACGGGGCAATTTCGTCGCACGGTCGGCTTTTTCGTTGGCGTCGGCATTGCGATGTTCAGTCTGCTCCTGATTTTCGGCTATACCGGGGAGGCCTTGATTTCGACGAAGTGGCTGCCCTATGTCGCGCTCATCGGCGCGGTCTATACGTTCCATCTCGCGTTCAAGATGATGAAGTCGAAGGTCGACACGACGAGTACCGATGCCAAGGACCGGAGCGCGCTCGGTCCGAACCTGACTTTTCTGAACGGCTTCATCATCCAGGCGCTCAATCCCAAGGGCATGCTGGTGGTGCTGCCCATCACGACGGTCATGTTTCCGTCCGCCAACATCCGCGGGGTGATGATCCTGATCGTCTCGGCGTTGATCGCGATCGGCGGGGCGGGTGCGCCGGGCGCCTACTCGGCATTGGGCGTGATCGTCGGCAAGAAAATCAAGAACGACGACTACTTCAATCTATTCAACCGGGCGATGGGGGTCTTGCTGGTCGTGGCCGGCGCCTTCATGTTTTACGATTTTCTCGCC
Organism: Burkholderia alba; assembly: GCF_034721475.1. Taxonomy (NCBI): domain Bacteria; kingdom Pseudomonadati; phylum Pseudomonadota; class Betaproteobacteria; order Burkholderiales; family Burkholderiaceae; genus Burkholderia; species Burkholderia alba. The sequence goes on from NZ_JAWJWL010000002.1 coordinate 69,141, forward strand.
GGTGTTAACTTGGTCTGATCGATGAACATGATGAAACTCAATTCTGATCCATTCGTTGCCTGGTCGGACGTACCGCGCGAAGTCCTGAATGAATACATTCAGCGGCAGGTCGTGTCCGGAGATCAGCTGATGCTCGCCAAGCTTCATATGAAGTCCGGCGCGACGGTCGCGACGCACTCGCACCCGAACGAGCAGTTCACGTACATCCTGAGCGGAAAGGTGTTGTTCAATTACGGGAAGCATCTGGAACACCAGGCTGTCGTGTCGGCCGGGGAACTGCTCCATATTCCCGCCGATGTCCCGCACAACGCAAAATGTCTGGAAGACGCGATCGATCTGGACATCTTTACGCCGCCGAGGGCCGACTGGGATACAGCCGCCGGCAATCGCTATTTTTCGGGCGGGGAAGAGCCGGCCGGACTCGAGGCCAAGGGCTCATGAAAATCGAGAGCGGCCAAGTTCGGCCGAAATGGCTGATTTCATCGGGCTCGGATCTCGCGGCGACGTCGAGATTGATCTGCTTTCCTTATGGCGGCGGCGGAGCCTCCATCTATCGGGGCTGGCAATCCGCGCTTGGCGAGACGGTAGACGTGTGCGCGGTGCAACTGCCGGGGCGGGAAAGCCGCTTCGCAGAGACGGCCTGCACGGATATCGATGCGTTGCTGGAGGCAATGCTGCCCGAGTTGCTTCCCCTGTTCGATCGGCCGGTATTCCTGTTCGGCTACAGCATGGGGGCGGCCATTGCCTACAAGCTGGCGGCTTATTGTCGCGTGAACGGAATTGCGGTCGATCTGCGAGGGCTCATTTGCTGCGCGAGGAAGGCGCCGGACCGTCAACCGGGTCAGGATGCGCTCGCCCATCTGACGGATGAAGAATTCCTGCTGCATATCGTCAGCCTGGACGGGAAGGCCGAATCGCTCTTCCAGAACGAGGGCCTGCGCGCGATTGCCCTCCGGTTGCTCAGGGCGGATTTTCTGCTGTCGGCAAGCGTCGTCGAACCCGACGACGGCGTACTCGATGTCCCGCTGACCGCGATCGGCGGCACGTCCGATCCGACGGTCTCGCTCGATCAACTCGACGCATGGCGCCGACTTACCCGAGGGCCGTATACGCGGCTGACGCTGCCTGGAGGACACTTCTTCATGAATGACAACCTCGACGACTTCATGAATATTCTTCGGGATGTCGTGGACGCGAAGCGCGAGGCCCTCTCTCAATCCTGACCCCGCGGGTCACGCTGTCCGCTTGCCGATCTTCTGGCTGACGCGGCGACAGGACATCGCCGGTGAGGTAAATATCGTGGGGTTGAAATGAGTTTTTCTGCTTCATTGTTCGAAATGGTCGGAGGTGCCGCGCTGATTCTCGTGATTCCGGGGCCGACCAATACCTTGCTGTTCGTCTCCGGTTTGCATGCCAGACTGCGAAGGACGCTTCCGCTCGTTGCCGCGGAAGCGCTCGGTTATGTGATGGCGATTTCCGCGTTTGGTTTTCTGCTGGCGTCCGCGTCCGGCCGGCTGACGTGGCTGATCGCGGCCATCAAGGCAGGCTGCGCGGTGTACGTCGGGTATCTGGCGATGAAAATGTGGACGCAAAGCGATCTGGTGAAAGAGCGGGCCGATCGCATCGTCACGGCCCGGGATGTGTGGGTGGCAACCTTGATGAATCCGAAGGGCTTGCTGTTTGCCAGCACCATTTTTCCGGTCGAAGCGTTTCGGACCGCGCAGCACTTCTCCGTGACGATGATCTGCTTCCTGGCGATCCTGATTCCCATCGGCGCGGGGTGGGCTAGCCTCGGCAGTGCATGTAACGAAAGCGACAGCCTGATCGCGCATACGCCCAGGCTGCTGCGTTCGGCTTCACTCGTACTCGTGTTCCTGTCCGGCTCGTTGATGTATTCGCTGGTCAAGGTGTACGCGCCGCACCTGGTTTGATTCGGATGGCCGTTCGATAGAGAGGGAGTGGTATCGGTGGTTGCTGCCCAACGCTTCCGGCCCGGATCGGGCGGCGGAAATCGCGCAGATCGCGCGGCTTCGGGCGAGAGCCGGGAGCCGGCTGTCGGCCCGTACATCAGTCGACGGTTATTGGAGGCTGTACTGTCGATCGTCGGCGCTCGCGCGATCGGGATGTTGCCGGCGCCGGGGCCGACGAAACGCGGGTTGATCGATCGGCGCCCGACGTGAAGGCCGGCCCGACTCAGCGTCGCGATCCGGTGTCGGCGAGAACGCCGCGGATCGCGAGCCATTTGGCCGGCGACAAGCCGAATGCCTTGCTGAACTGCCGCGTCATGTGGCTCTGATCGCAGAAGCCCGCGTAGACCGCGGCCTCCGCCAGCGAGTCCCCGAGCAGGAGGCGTTCCTTGACGACATCGAGGCGGCGCATCGTCATGTAACGGTGCGGGCTGGTGCCGAACAGATCCCGGAAGTCGCGCGACAGGCTCCAGCGGTCCCGGCCGGCGTGATCGGCTAGTTCATCGAGGGAAATCGGGCGCTCGAGCGAGTCGTGGATGAATTCGATCGCGAGTTTGCCCGCCCGATAGTCGGGAAGCGCCTTTTTGCTTTTCTGGCCGCTGGTGAGGCTGAGGGCGACCGTCAGATCGTAGAGCGCATCGTCTTCCTCCAGCGGGTCGAGCGCGTTGTCGAGGTTTTGCAACAGGACATCGGTGGCCTGAAACAGCCGGACGTCCCGCGATATGCCTTCGGGAATGAAGGGCAGCGGCTTGCCGCCCAGGACCTGCTGGATCAGGGCGGGGGCGATGTAGATCATTCGGTATTGAAACCCGTCGGCCGTTCCGGCCTGGCCGTCGTGCTCTTCGTCCGGGTGGAGGATCATGGTTCCGTTGGGCAGGCTGTGCTGCAACGATCCCCGGTAATGGAAACTCTGAACGCCCGCCAGTGTGCGGCCGATGGCGTAGGTATCGTGCCGGTGAGGGGAGTAGCCGTGTCCAGCGAAGTAGGCCTCGATGCGCTCCAGCTTCCCGGTTTGCGGCCGGTAGATCCAATCTTTCGGTGAAGAGAATTGATCCATCTGATTTCGGACTTGTATAGCCTATTGGTTGATCCAATTCGCACGAACCGCTGCCGATGGCGAAAAAGAAGAGGTTCAGGCTTGCCTCCTGCTTGCATCTAATATTAATCGATAATCTCCGCTGGTGTTTCGTTTGTCTCAAAATCAAACCGAAATGCTTGCGGCGGTAAGCGACGAATTCCCAACGTATTGATTGAACGGGAATCCATCGACGGCGGACCAAGGCGCTGAGTGATGCGACGGTGCCTTCGCGGACAGTTTCCGCGCCGGGGAGCGGTGAGCGCCGTGGGTATGACGGGACCGACTGGCGGAGCATCGGCGGGACAAGGGTCGCCGTTGTGATGCCTCGCATGGAGAATCTGTCATGTCAGCGAGGTTTCCAGCCTTTTTGCGTTCATGCTTCGGTTGAAATTTAATGACAACTACCTGTCCCGTAACGCTTTATTTGAGAAAGCGGAGAGGGCGGGTTCTTGAATGCGGCGGAGATACGACGGAAGATTTTTCAAGGTGATCCGGGGCGTATTCCGGATGCCGATGCGGATTGATTTTCTTTGTGCAGTCGAGCGGATCGAATATTCGGAATAAGCGGCTCTCTAGTTGACTGGTGATCCAGGAAGAATTAGCGGTGTTCGGCGCGCAGTGAAAGTTGCGATGAGATTAATCCCGGCTGAATGGATGTCGAACGGACTTTTTTGATGCGCGCGGCCTTCGCGATCGCGCAGGGAGTTGCTGAAGGCCGTGCTCCGGAGGGGGAGAGGTAGCCGTGTCATGGCGTTTGGGGGAATAATTGATTGAGCGTGAGGCGTCGTTCAATCGCGGCACCGATGGGTTGGGGGTGGGAGCGATGTCTGTCGGGATGACGTGCGACGGCGTGGCCGCGGGTATTTTCTTCGATACGCCCGACGTTTCGGCGTGAAGCGGTATCGATCCCGGAATGGAGATGGACGACGCCAGAAAGCAGAAAAGCCCGCTATTGCGGGCTTTTCTGCTTTTCCGAATCGCCTTCCAAGGAAGGCCTGCGGAATATGTGTGGTGCCCAAGAGAGGACTCGAACCTCCACGGTGTTGCCACCGCTAGGACCTGAACCTAGTGCGTCTACCAATTTCGCCACCTGGGCAGGTGGTGCTGCAAAGACTGCTATTATAGCGAGCCCGAACGACGTGTCAACACTTTTGTATGACACCCTCATCACCCGGCGCGCGCCCCGCGCCCGGCCGCTCGCAAGGCGTCGGCCGCATCGGCGGGTGATAGAATGGGGCGGCATGAGCCGCCTGCTATCGTTCAACGCAAGCCAACGCAACGAGAACAACCATCGACAAGCCCTTGAGCAAGTATCCGTATCCCATCCCCAGCCGTGAAGAGATCCTCGGCGTGCTGCGGACCAGCGACGCCCCGCTCGCGGCGAACGACATCGCCGAAGCGCTGTCGATCAAGCGCCAGGAGCGCGAGGGATTCTTCCGGCGCGTCGCCGCGATGGAGCGCGACGGCCAGATCAGGCTCGACAAGCGCGGCCACTATCAGTTGACGCATCCTTCCAATTTCGTCGCGGGCCGCGTACAGGGCCATCGCGACGGGTATGGCTTCGTGATTCGCGACGACGGCCAGGACGACCTGTTCCTGCCGAACGGCGAGATGCAGAAAGTCATGCATAACGACCGCGTTCTCGCGCGCATCGTCGGCTACGACCGGCGCGGCCGCCCCGAAGGGCACGTCGTCGAGGTCACCGAGCGTGCGAACAAGCGCGTGATCGGCCGGCTCCTGAGCGAAAACGGCGCACTGATCGTCGCGCCGGAAGACAAGCGTATCGGCCACGACATCCTGATCACGCAGAACGCGAAGAAGGCGAAGGTAGGTCAGGTGGTGGTGGTCGAACTGACCGATTTCCCGAGCCGTCATTCGCAGCCGGTCGGCCGCGTGACCGAAGTGCTCGGCGATATCGACGATCCCGGCATGGAGATCGAGATCGCGGTGCGCAAGTATGGCGTGCCGCACGAATTCAGCCCGAGTGCGCTCGCACAGGCCGCGGCGCTGCCCGACAAGGTGCGGCCGGTGGACCTGCGCTATCGCGTCGACCTGCGCGATGTGCCGCTCGTCACGATCGACGGCGAGGATGCGCGCGACTTCGACGATGCGGTGTATTGCGAACCCGTGACCGTCGGCCGCGGCGACGGCTTCCGCCTGATCGTCGCGATTGCCGACGTGTCGCACTATGTGCAGCCGGGCAGCGGGCTCGACGCGGATGCGGTCGAGCGCAGCACGTCGGTCTATTTCCCGCGCCGGGTGATCCCGATGCTGCCGGAGAAGCTGTCGAACGGCCTGTGTTCGCTGAACCCGCAGGTGGACCGTTGCGTGCTGGTGTGCGACATCGTCGTCACCGCGCGCGGCGACGTCAAGGGATACCAGTTCTATCCGGCCGTGATTCATTCGGCCGCCCGTCTCACCTATACCGAAGTGGCCGCGGTGCTCGCGAACACCAAGGGCCCGGAGGCGGCGCGCCGTGCCGCGCTGCTGCCGCACCTGCAGAATCTGTACGGCGTCTACAAGGCGCTGTTCACCGCGCGCCAGAAGCGCGGCGCGATCGATTTCGACACCACCGAGACGTACATCGTCTGCAATGCGCAGGGCAAGATCGAGCAGATCCTGCCCCGTCAGCGCAACGACGCACACCGGCTGATCGAAGAGTGCATGCTGGCCGCGAACGTGTGCGCGGCCGATTTCCTCAAGCGCAACAAGCAGGCAGGCCTGTACCGCGTGCATGCGGGCCCGACGGCGGAGAAGCTCGAGAATCTGCGTTCGTTCCTGCGTGGGATGGGGTTGACGCTCGGCGGCGGCGACACGCCGCACGCAAGCGACTACGCGGCGCTGATGGCGCGCATCCGCGACCGTCCCGATGCGCAGATGCTCCAGCCGATGCTGCTGCGCTCGATGCAGCAGGCGGTGTACAGCCCGGACAACATCGGCCACTTCGGGCTCGCGTACGAAGCGTATGCGCACTTCACGAGCCCGATCCGCCGCTACCCCGATCTGCTGACGCACCGAGCGATCTACGCGATCCTGTCCGGCAAGAAATACACGCCGAAGGCACCGGACGGCGTCGAGTTGAATACCGCGCTGTCGCCGCGCGCGCGCGCGATGCAGCAGGCGGACGACGAATCCCGCGGCCGGTCGCATCCGAACACGGCGATCTGGGAAGAACTCGGCCTGCACTGCTCGGCGAACGAGCGCCGCGCGGACGAAGCGTCGCGTGACGTCGAAGCGTGGCTCAAGTGCTATTTCATGCGCGACAAGCTCGGCGAGGAGTACGGCGGGATGGTGAACGGCGTGACGTCGTTCGGCATCTTCGTACAGCTCGACACGCTGTTCATCGAAGGTCTCGTGCACGTGACCGAACTGGGCGCCGACTACTTCCAGTACGACGAAATCAAGAACGAGCTGCGCGGCGAACGCACGGGCATCCGCTACCGGTTGTCCGATCGGGTGCGGGTGCAGGTGAGCCGGGTCGACCTCGACGCGCGCAAGATCGATTTCCGGCTGGTGCGCGATGCGCCGCTGAAGACGTCGCGTACCGCGCCGGCCGCGGCGTCCGCCGGCGAACGCGGCGGCCCGCGCGTGCGCGCGCTGCCGCCCGCCGACGAACCGGCCCGTCGCAAGAAGGCGCCGAGCGCACCGCCGGCGGCCGTGAAGGAAGCCCGCCCCGGGCGCGGCGTGGCCAAGAAGAAGAGTGCGCCGGCCACGAAACCCGTCGCGAAGAAGGCTCATTCGCGCAAGAAGCACTGAGCGTCCGGTTCGCCGGAGGGCGGACCGACGCGCTCATGATCGAAGACGCCGCGTTTCCGGCCTGGCGGCCGGNGCGTGGCCAAGAAGAAGAGTGCGCCGGCCACGAAACCCGTCGCGAAGAAGGCTCATTCGCGCAAGAAGCACTGAGCGTCCGGTTCGCCGGAGGGCGGACCGACGCGCTCATGATCGAAGACGCAGCGTTTCCGGCCTGGCGGCCGGAAACGCGGCGCTTTGCCGTTTTCTCATCGCGGTCGCGCATGTCGCGGGCCGCAAGTCTGATCGAAGGTTGTTCCAGTCATGTCACGTCTGAAGGTTCTCTACGGTTTTCATGCAGTGACCGCGCGTTTGCGGCACGATGCGGCAACGGTTGCGGAGGTGCTGTACGACCAGACGCGCCGCGACCGCCGGATGCAGGATTTCCTGCAGACTGCGAAGGAAGCGGGCGTGCGTCTGATCGCCGCCGACGAGACGCGTCTCTGGGGGCTCGCTCACACCGAGCGGCACCAGGGCATCGTCGCGCGCGTCGAGGACATTCCGCTCGCGCAGAATCTCGCCGAACTGCTGGACGGGATCCAGGGCCCGGCGCTGCTGCTGGTGCTCGACGGCGTGACCGATCCGCACAATCTCGGCGCCTGCCTGCGGGTGGCCGACGCGGCCGGTGCGCATGCGGTGATCGCGCCGCGCGATCGTGCGGTGGGGCTCAACGCGACGGCGGCGAAGGTCGCGAGCGGCGCGGCCGACACCGTGCCGTACATCACGGTCACCAATCTCGCGCGCGCGATGCGCGAGCTGAAGGACGCGGGCGTGTGGGTGATCGGCACGTCCGACGATGCGACGGCGAGCCTCTACGAGACCCAGCTCGACGGTCCGGTGGCGCTCGTGATGGGGGCGGAGGGCGAGGGTATGCGACGCCTCACGCGCGACACCTGCGACAACGTGATGAACATCCCGATGGCGGGCAGCGTCGAAAGCCTGAACGTGTCGGTGGCGAGCGGGGTCTGCCTGTACGAAGCGGTGCGCCAGCGCTCGGTGAAGCGCTGAGCTTCGGGTTTATCGGGCCGCGCGCGGGGGAAAGCAACGTTCGACCAGCGTGCGCGCATGGCGCGCGCTGTGCTCGACCGTTTCGAAGCCCAGCGTGGCGCCCGCGTAGTACACCTGTCCTTGCCCCTGCAGCGCCTCCACGCATTCGTAGAAGCCGGCGCGCAGCGCGTCGCCGCTCACGTGCGGAAAATAATCCCACTCCTCGCGCATCAGCAGCTCGCCGAACTGACCGCCTTGCGCGGCGACGTCCGCCGCGAGCGTTGCCGTGACTGCTTCGAGCGGTGTATCCGGCGCGACGATCTGCCAGCCGATATAGACCGGCAGCGTCGGATGGCGATGGGCCCATGCATTCGCGTGATCGATGCGCGCCGCCCGTTCATTCGCATGGAGAAACTGAAACTCTCCCGTGGCGAGCCCCGTTGCGGTGAACGTGCTGACGACATAGCGGTTGCTGCGCACCTGCGAGAACAGTGCGGCTTCGGCCGCGTTCAACGCGACGAATTCGCCCACCCGATTCAGCGGCGCGGTGACGATCGCCGCATCGAAAGTCTGTTCCGGCTGCTGGCCGATCGCAATGCGCAACGGCGCGGGCGAGCCGGCCGGCGCGCGCTCGATCGACGTAACGCCCGCCCCCAGCCGGACATCGAGCCCCTGCGCGACCGCTTCCCACAAGGTTTGATACCCGCCCGGAAACAGATGAAACTGGCCCGGCACCAGGCCGGTAGGGCCGCCCGGCTGCAGCAGCCAGCGGATCAGTCTCATGAAATACAGTGCCGGCACGTTCTCGTAGTACCCGTAGCCGAAGCCCACGAGCGCGCCGCGCGCAAGCTCGGCGACCGGTTCGAACTCGTAGCGGGCCGCGAAGCGGTCGAACGGGAGCGACAGCGCCTCGTGTATCGCCGTCAGCCCGTCGCTGCCGGTGCAATCGAACTGCTGCAAGACGGCGGCGTAGCGCGCGATCGCATGGGCGATCTCGTGCGGGGCATAGCGGCTCGCGAGGAACGATGCCGCGTCGTGCCTGCGGCCGTGTTCGTCGACGATGCGCTGCTCGGACGGATAAAGCGCATGCGCAATGCCGTGCCGGTCGGCCAGCGCCAGCACCAGCCGGCATTCCGTCGACGCGAGCACGGCGCCCATCTCGGCAATGCCGGCCGGCGTCGCGACGGAGTGAACCTTGCCGCCGACCCGCGCATGGCGTTCGAACACGGTGACCCGCGAGTAGCCGCGCTGCCGCAGCGTATCGGCGGCAACCAGTCCGGCCGGGCCGGCGCCGATCACGGCGATGCGCGGCGAGGCGACATTGTGGAGCGTGGGGTGTTCAGTCATCGAAACACTTCCATGGAGGTGCGAGGAGCCCGGCCGGGGCACCGCGCGGGATGATCGGATCAGGCGCGGATCAGGCGATCCGCCTCGAGCCACGCAAGCACGGCGGGCGGAAAGGACGGGGACTCCGGCGGCACGCCGAGCGCCTCGCACATCTCGGCGGTGCCGGCGATGCCTTGCCGGCCTACGATGCCGCCTTTCAGATAGCCGGTTGCCATCACCGCGCCCCGGTCGACGAATTCGAAACGCATATAGGTCCAGCGCGGGTCCCAGCAGACCACGCCGAAGCGCAGCCGATAGCGGCTGAACGGCTTGAGGCCGCGTCGAAACGAAATGAACGCGCCGCCCAGCATCGGCCGCCAGCCGCGCGCGAGCGCGGGCCCGACGAAGCCCGCGCGCGTCATGTAGGCGACCAGCGCGAGGTCCGCGATGGTCATGTAGCGGCCGTTGTTCATGTGACCGTTGAGATCGAGATCGTTCGGCCACACCGTGAGCGGCAACTCGATCGTGTCGCCGAGCCGGATGGGCGGCCCGCACCGCGCGCGCAGCCACACCCAGATCAGGCGCAGGTACAGATTCACCGTGCGACGCCGGACGCGGCGGCCGGGTGCGCCGCGCCGCCCGCCTGGCGGAAGCGCGCCGCGGCCTGTTCGACGACATGGCGCAGCACGGCTTGCGTTTCGGGCTTCAGGAATGCGTCGACAAAGTCGTCGAGCGGCAGGCGCTCGACGTCGGCGAAGCGTTCGGCCAGATCGTGGCGGGCGATCGAGCGCATCGCGTCGACGCCGTGCCGGGGCATGTCCAGCAGTTCCTGGAGCCGGGCCCGCGCGCGCGGCGCCACGTCGTCGGGCGCCGCCAGTTCGTCGACGAGACCGATCGACAGCGCCTGCTGCGGATCGAGGATCTTGCCGAACACGAACATCCGCTCGGCATTCAGCGCGCCGACCACCCGCCGCAGCGCGTACTGGAAGCACTCGGGCAAAGCAACGCCGACCCGCACCTCGTTGAATCCGATCTTGAACGGACCTTCCGCCATCACGCGGTAGTCGCAGAACACGGCCAGCAGGGTGCCCGACGCAAGACAGTGTCCGGTGATCGCGCTGACCACCGGCAGCGTACATTGCGCCATCTGCGCGGCGAGCAGGAATACCTCGCGCCAGTATGCGCGCACGGTGTCCCGGTCGCTGTTGACGAGCGGGGCCATGTCGACGCCGGACGAGAACACGCCGGGCAGGCCGGAGATGACGATGCCGCGGGTGGCGGCGGCCTCGGCGTCGGCGATGTGCCGGCGCAGCGCACGCAGCGCTTCGATGTCGATCAGGTTGAGGGGCGCGCGGGCGATGCGCAGTTCGACGATGGGGGCGTCGGGCGTAAGAATCTCGATCATGATCAATCCAGTATGAAGACGGGCGGTGAGCGCCGCGCGGCGGGGATTCCGTCGTGCGCCGGACGCGCGAGCGCATCCGGCGCGGACGCCCGATGGCGGGCGTCTGCGAGGCGCGTGGTTCGACGGCCGCGCGCACGCACGCGGGACGCCGGGGGCGTCACGTCGCACGCCGCTGCGGGCGTCGCTCGGAATGCTTGGCTGGTCTTGCCGCGGTCGGCTCGCCGCGTATTACGGAATGATGCGGTACTTCCTGCACCATTCGCGCACGTCTCGGAAGCGTGCTTCGTTCAGCCGCTGGTTGTTCGGCGAACGGCGGACTTCGGCGATCGCGTCGGCGTCGTCGGGATCGATCGGGTAGTCGAACGATGCGAGGCGGGCGATTTCCGGCATGAACGTGTACTCGTCCAGCAGGAACAGATAGCCTTTGCGGAAAAATTCGCACAGTGCGTCCACATCGGCGGCGGGCGCGGTCTCGAAGTAATTTTCCACGACGGTCTTCGCGAATGCGATGTGCCGCACTTCCTCGAGGTGATGTTCCTTGAACATCGTGCGGGTCAGCGGATCGATCGTGTCGTGCTGCGTCTGGTAGATCGAGTTCAGCTCGGCGAACCACTCGATCAGCAGGTTCCAGAGGATCCCGTAGACCGGATGCTTGTCCCACAGCTGTTCCTCGAAGTTCGAGTAGTGCGGGATGTTCTCGGGATGGCTCCACAGCGCGAGATTGGCCGTCTTCAGATAACGGCGGAACATCAGCGTATGGACGATCTCCTCGCGCGAGAACACCATCAGGTACTCGTGCACGTCGGGCGTCAGCGTGTCGCGATACTTGTTGACGTAGCCGACGTACAGTTCGGGCAGGCTCTGTTCGAGCCAGATGAAGTAGGACACGTCGCGTCCCGTCTCGAGCCACAGCGTCTCGGTGCGCTGTGCGGGCGTCATCGCGTCCCAGTAGCGGGTGCCGTACAGCCAGCCGGTTTCCGCGAGCTTCGGCGGCTTCGCGAAATCGATGCCCTGCTGCCAGTCGACCACCTGGTCGAGAAACAGCAGCTTGCGGTGCGACGCGTTGATGAGGGTCCGGACTGTCTTGTGGCTCCGTTCGTCGAGCACGATCGGGTTGTCGTCGGACAAGCTTTCCTGCGGCGATGCGTGGGTGGTTTCCATAGGTCTCTCCTGGTTCGCAAAGGTCACCGTACGGCGTGAGGCATGAGCGAGCGATGCCGTCTTAAGCGGCTTGCTTGTTTTCGTCTCGAAGTTCGCGGCGCAGGATCTTGCCGACGTTGGTCTTCGGCAGGCTGTCGCGGAACTCGATGTGCTTGGGTTTCTTGTAGGCGGTCAGCTGCCGCTTGCAGTAATCCATCAACTGCTCGGCGGTGAGCGCCGGATCGCGGCGGACGATGAACAGCTTGACGGCTTCGCCCGAGTTCGCGTCCGGCACGCCGATGCACGCGCATTCGAGCACGCCCGGGTGCGCGGCCACGACGCTCTCGATTTCGTTCGGATAGACGTTGAAACCGGAGACCAGGATCATGTCCTTCTTGCGGTCGATGATCTTCACGTAGCCGCGTTCGTCCATCACGCCGATGTCGCCCGACTTGAAGAAGCCGTCGCGCGTCATGACCTTCGCGGTCTCGTCGGGACGGTTCCAGTAACCGGCCATCACCTGCGGGCCGCGGATCGCGATCTCGCCGGGCTGGCCCTGTTCGACGGGCTGGTCGTCGTCGCCGAGGATCGCCACCTCGGTGGACGGCACCGGCAGGCCGATCGTGCCGGAGAACGCGTCGAGCGTCGCCGGGTTGAGCGTCGCGGTGGGCGAGGTTTCCGACAGCCCGTAGCCTTCGAGGATCGGACAGCCGGTGGTTGTCATCCAGCGCGCGCTCACGACATCCTGGACGGCCATGCCGCCGCCGAGCGTGATCCTCAGGCCCGAGAAGTCGAGCGCCGCGAAACCGGGATGATTGAGCAGCGCATTGAAGAGCGTGTTGACGCCGGGAAAGAAGTTGACGCGGTAGCGCGCCAGTTCCTTGACGAAGCCGGGAATGTCGCGCGGATTCGGAATCAGCACGTTCATCGCGCCCCAGCGCGCACCCATCAGCATGCACGCGTTGAGCGCGAGGATGTGATAGAGCGGCAGCGCGCAGACCGTCACCAGCGTGTCGACGCGCGGCTCCTTCTGCAGTGCGGGTTGGCTCCATGCGTCGTTCTGCAGGATATTGGCGATCACGTTGCGATGCGTGAGCGTCGCGCCTTTCGACAGGCCGGTGGTGCCGCCCGTGTATTGCAGGAATGCGATGTCGTCGTGGTGCAGCGAAACGGGGCGCAACGGCCGCTTCGCGCCCTCCGCGAGCGCGGCGCGGAACGAGACGGCGCCGGGCAGGCGGTAGCCCGGCACCATCTTCTTGACCCGGCGTACGACGAAATTGACGAGCGTGCCCTTGAGTGCGCCGAACAGATCGCCCATCGTCGCGACCACGACGTGCTTGATGCGGGTGCGCGCGATCACCTGCTGCAGCGTCGTCGCGAAATTCTCGAGAATGACGATCGCTTCCGCGCCCGAATCGTTGAGCTGATGCTCGAGCTCGCGCGGCGTGTAGAGCGGGTTGACGTTGACGACCGTGTATCCCGCGCGCAGCGCCGCCGCGACGGCGACCGGATACTGCAGCACGTTCGGCATCATCACCGCGATGCGCGCGCCCTGCGGCAGGTGCTTGCCCTGAAACCATGCGCCGAGGCTGCGGGAATGCGCGTCGAGCTCGGCGTAGCGCATCACGCTGCCCATGCAGGCGTAGGCGTCGCGCGTCGAGAACGCCTCGAACGATTCGTCGAGCAGATGCACCAGCGAGCGGTACTGATCGGGGTCGACGGTGGCGGGGACACCGTCGGGGTACGACTTCAGCCAGACTTTCTCCATCATTGTTCTCTCAGGGTCTCGACTCTTTTGCGCATCAGTTCGTAGGTCTTCTCGTCGGCGCCGGGTCCGGCGACCGTATCGATGTCGATCGGCCGCAGCGCCTGATCGTCGGCCGACCGGATGCTGACGCCCGAAATCGGCCGCATGGTTGCGCGCTCGATGAGGCGCAAGCGGGGCCCCTTGGGGTTGGAGGCCCACTTCTCGCCCCATACGATCATCGCGGCGAGCACCGGATAGAGCTCGTAGCCCTTGTCCGTCAGGAGGTACTGGAACGAGCGCCCGTCGTCAGGCGCGGCTTGGCGTGCGAACACGCCGATCGACGTCAATTTCTCTAGCCGCTGGGACAGCACGTTGGTGCTGATCCCGAGGTGCTGCTGGAATTCCTGGAAGCGCGTCATGCCGCAGAACGCATTGCGGAGGATCAGGAAGGTCCACCATTCGCCGACCTGCTCCAGTGTCTGCGCGATGGGGCAGTTCATCTCGGAGAAGGAGTTCTTGCTCATGTCGGACCGCCTTGTAGCGCTGCATCGGAGACCGATTGTTATGAGATCACTTTTGTAACACAAGTCATTTATTAGAATTGAATTCCTATTTAATCGACGCGATCGAGCACTTTCCCGTACCGATCGGCGCGCTGTCGGCGCCGTGCGCATCGGCCCGTTTCGGCGCGTCGCCGCGCGGTTGAAACCGGTTCGTCGGGCGCGATTGCCGCTTGCGATCGACAACCCGGCGACGTGTGCGGATGCGCAGGCGGCGGCGGTCGATCGCCGCATGGCGCGCCGCGCGAATCCGGTGACGCGACGCGGGATGCGCGCCGTTCACAGGAGCCGATGCCCAAGCCGCATCCAGGTCGAACACGACGCGGACGCTGCGCGTCGGTTGATCGCAATGCGCGCCCGGATTCGCGCGTCGACGACGCAAGACGGAACGCGCGTCCGGCGGGCTGGCTAGAATGGGGCGCTAGCCGATGCGAACGCCGTTGCGTCGGACATTCCCTTCCCGAACCGAGCGTGCCGCCTTTGCCATGAATACCTCTCTTCGCCTCGCCTGTCTCGCCAGCCTTTGCCTGCTGGCCGCCTGCGCGTCCCCGTCGCGCGTCGACCGCGGGACGTACTATGCCGATACGAGCCGCACCGCGCAGGGCGCCGATTCGCGGATTCGTTTTCTCGTCATGCACTACACCGAGATCGACGAGGCGCAATCGTTGCATGTGCTGACGGAAGAGGCCGTCAGCGCGCATTACGTGGTGCCCGCCGCGCCGCCGAGCGAGCGCGGCGAGCCGGTCGTCTATCAGCTCGTGCCCGAGCAACAGCGCGCGTGGCACGCGGGCGTCAGTTCATGGCAGGGCACGACGGAACTGAATGGCGTGTCGATCGGCATCGAAAACGTCAACCGCGGTCCGATCGATACGCCGCAGGGACGCACCTGGCAGCCTTATCCGCCCGCGCAGGTCGATGCGATCGTGCGGCTGGCGAAGGACATCGTCGCCCGCTACCGGATTCCGCCCACGCGCGTGGTCGGCCATAGCGACATCGCGCCGCAGCGCAAGATCGATCCGGGTCCGCTGTTTCCGTGGCGCGCGCTCGCGCAGGCGGGCGTGGGCGCGTGGCCGGACGAGGCGACGGTGGCGGCGCGGCTCGCCGGCCGGGCGCCGACGGATCCGGCCGACGTGCGCGGTCTGCAGACGAAGCTCGCGCGCTACGGCTACGACGTCGCGACCGACGGCGTGCTCGATGCGCGCACGCGGCGCGTGTTCGCCGCATTCCAGATGCATTTCCGCCCGTCCGACTACGCGGGCAATCCGGATGCGCAGTCCGACGCCATCGCGCAGGCGCTGCTCGACAAATATTTTCCGGAGGCGACGCCGCCCGAGCGCGACGCATCGTCCGCCGCCGCGGTCGTGCATTGAGCGCGCGCCGCGAAAAAGCGGCTCGACGGGCGACTCCGGTAAACTTGCGGTTTTTCCGCACTTCGATCGCATCAATCCATCCATGACCCAAGACGAACTCAAACGCCTGGTCGGCCAGGCCGCCGCCGATTACGTGATCCGGACCGTGCCGGAAGGCGCCGTGATCGGCGTCGGCACCGGCTCGACCGCGAACTGCTTCATCGACGCGCTCGCGGCCGTCAAGACACGCTACCGCGGCGCTGTGTCGAGCTCGGTCGCGACGACCGGGCGCCTGAAGGCGCACGGCATCAAGGTCTTCGATCTGAACGAGATCGACGGTCTGCAGGTGTACGTCGACGGCGCCGACGAGATCGACGGGAGCGGCGCGATGATCAAGGGCGGCGGCGGCGCGCTGACGCGCGAGAAGATCGTCGCATCGGTGGCCGACACGTTCGTCTGCATCGCCGACGGCAGCAAGCGCGTGCCGGTGCTCGGCGGCTTTCCGCTGCCGGTCGAGGTCGTGCCGATGGCCCGCACGGCCATCGGCCGCCGGCGCGCC
>NZ_JAWJWL010000002.1:85180-93082 GCF_034721475.1 Burkholderia alba
GGCCGCCGGCTCGCCGCCCTGGGCGGCGTGCCGGTGGTGCGGGTCACGACCGACGGCGCACCCTACATCACCGACAACGGCAACGAGATCATCGACGTGAAGGGGCTGGCGATCGCCGAGCCGCGCGCGCTCGAAGCGACGATCAACAGCTGGCCGGGCGTGGTCACGGTCGGGCTGTTCGCCGAGCGCGGCGCGAACCTGTGCCTGCTCGGCACCGCGCAGGGCGTCGAGTCGATCAGCTATCCCGAGCGTTGAGCGCATGACTGTCGCGTGACGCGCGGCGCGCGTCGCGGCTCGGCATCCGACCCGCATCCAGGCCCGGCAAGCATGCTGCAAGCTTGCCGGGCTTTTTTGAGTCCTGATTTTCTCTGAATATAGTAAGAGGGATAACCCTGTCAGGTGTTTTCCAGATAGCGCATCGGCCGCGAACTCAGCAACGTATCGATGATAAGAACAATAGCGGCATCGTTTTACTTTTTTGGGAAAGGGGCCGGCCAGACTGCGGGGGCAGTGTGCCAACACAGACGACGTATCGGGGAGGTCTCATGGAACAGGGCAAAGACCGGTCATTGGTCAGCAAAGTGATGGATGGGCTTGTTACCGGCATCGTCGAGGACAAGTACGGCGGCATTCTGCCGCCGCAGGACGTACTGTCGAAGGAGTTCGACGTCAGCCGGACGGTGATGCGCGAGGCGTTGTCGATGTTGCTCGCGCGCGACATGCTGGACGTGCGCCCGAAAGTCGGTACGCGGGTGCGGCCGATGCCCGATTGGCGCATGATCGACGAGGACGTGGTGAACTGGCGTTTCCGTGCGAAACCGGATCCGCAGTTCATGCGCGACGTGATCGAATTCCGGATGCTGATCGAGCCGCGGGCGACCGCGCAGGCGGCCACGCGCGCGAACGCGGCCGAAATCGCCGGGATTCGCGAGGCGTTCGAGGCGTTCAAGCTGATCGAGCCCGGCGCGGCCGGATACGACGGGGCGGACGAACTGCTGCATACGCGCATCGTGCATGCGAGCGGCAACCAGTTCTTCCAGCAGATGGCGGCCATCATTCGCGGCGCGCTCAGGCTCGTGAACCCGCGCATGAGCCAGAGGGAGGGGATCCGCGAGCTGGCGATGAGCGCGCACGGCCGCGTGGTCGAGGCGATCGAGCGGCGCGACGCGCGCGAGGCGGAGGCGGCGGCGCTGCAGTTGATCGACTACACCGCCGAGGAAATGCGCAATTTCGCGGTGGAGGTACCCGAGCGGGGATGAGCACGGCGCCGTGCCGGCCGCCGGCCGTTTATCATGACGGCCGGCCGGCTGCCCAGCCGGACCGCACCCTTCGGCCGACACGGAATTCCCGATGACCCATCCCTCTCACGCGCCGATTCGCTTCGGCATCATCGGCGCGGGCGGTATCGCGCGCCGGTTCGCGCACGGCATCACGCACGTACCCGACGCCGCGCTCGTGCACGTCTGGGCGCGCCGCCCGGAAGCGGCAGCGGCGTTTTGCGCCGAACACGGCGGTAGCCCCTGCGAGCGCGTCGATGCGCTGCTGGCCGCCGATCTCGACGCGATCTACATCGCGACCCTCAACGACAGTCATGCGCAGTACGCACGGGCGGCGCTCGCCGCCGGCAAGGCGGTGCTGTGCGAGAAGCCCGCGATGATCAACGCGCGGCAGCTCGACGACGTGCTGGCGGCGGCCCGCACGTCCGGACGCCTGTTCATGGAGGCGATGAAGCCGCCGTTCTATCCGCTGTACCGCAAGCTGCGCGAGCAGCTTGCCCGCGACCCGATCGGCGAGGTGCGGCTCGTGCGCGCCGGCTGCGCGTCGTCGACGGTGCCGGACGATCATCCGGTCTATCGCTTCGAGCAGGCCGGCGGAGCGCTGCTCGACATCGGCATCTACGAGATGTTTCTCGCGGTCGACTGGCTCGGCGAGGCGCTCGATGTGCAGACGCTGGGCCGGGTGGGCGCGACGGGCGTCGACGTGTTCGCGAGCGTCAACAGCCGCCACGAGCACGGCGGCGTGGCGCAACTCTTCTGCGGGCTCGACGTGATGGGCCGCGGCGACGCGCTGCTGGCGGCGGCCGGTGGTCACGTGACGATTCACGAGAACTGGTGGAATCCGGTGAAAGCGACGATCCGCTATGCGGACGGACGCGTGGTCGAACTCGACGAACCGTTCGACGGCGGCGGGCTCAACTACGAGATCGAGCACTTCTGCGCGCTGCTGCGCGAAGGCCGTACCGAGAGCCCGGTGATGACCCACGCGCACTCGCGCCGGATGATCGCGATGACGGACGCCGCACGCGCGGCGCTGGGGATTCGCTATCCGATGGAGTGAGCGGCCGTGGCGCCGGCGGCCGGCGGGTGGGCCGCTCAGTGGCGGCCAGGCAGCGCGAGCCGGCGCTCGTACCAGCGCTGGACCCATTCGAGGATCTGGCACAGCATCCAGTACACGGCCGCCGCGGCGAGATAGAGCGGCAGGGGCTGGTAGGTTGCCGCGATGATTTCCTGCGCGCTGCGCAGCAGTTCGGTGACGGTGATCACCGACACCAGCGACGTATCCTTGATCAGGCTGATCAGGCTGTTCGACAGGCTCGGCACCGCGATCCGCAGCGCCTGCGGACCGATCACGTAGCGCAGCGTCTGCCCCCACGACAGCCCCAGGCTGTATGACGCGAGCCATTGGCCCTTGTCGATCCCGTTGATCGCGCCGCGCATGCTTTCGGACATGTAAGCGGCGACGTTCGCGGACAGCGCGATCACGCCCGCCGGCGTCGGATCGAGCGAGATGCCGAGGCTCGGCAGGCCGTAGTAGATCACGAAGATCTGCACGAGCAGCGGCGTGCCCCGCATCAGGCTCACGTAGATGCGCGCCAGGCCGCCCAGCACCGCGATGCGGCTGATGCCCATCAGCGTGAGCACGACGGCGGCGACGAGGCCGAAGATCATCGACAGCACGGCGAACTTGACCGTCAGCACGGCGCCTTGAGCCAGAACCGGGAGCGATTGTACGAGCAGGGAAGTGGTCGACATGTGATGCGGCGAGTGGCGTGCGCGAAAGCGCAATCATAAACTGAGCGAATAAAACAAAGGGCGGCATCGATACGGATGCCGCCCCTTGCGATGCCGCGCGGCGCGAACCGGCGCGCGCGGATGCCTTACTTGATCGGTTTCGTCACGTCGATGCCGAACCACTTGTCCGAGATTTTCGAGAATGTGCCGTCGGCTTCGAGCTGCGTCATCGCGTCGTCGATGGCCTTCGCGAACTTCGGATTGCCCTTCTTGAACGGGATGCCCGACGGGTTGCCCGCGCCGACGGTCGATCCGGTGCGCAGCGGCAGCTGCGAGTTCTTCAGCAGGTACGCGAGCATCAGGCGGTCGTTGAGCGCGGCGTCGAGACGGCCGGCGGCCAGATCGCGCAGGTATTCGGGCGCGCCCGGATACGTCTTCACGTCGATGCCCGGCACCGACTTCGCCATGTCCATGTAGTTGGTGCCGAGGCCGACGCCGAGCTTCTTGCCCTTCAGATCGTCGAGCGACTTGAACGGGCGGGCGTCGTCCTTGCGCTGGATCAGTTGCGCGGCCGAGTAGGTGTACGCGGGCGAGAAGTCGAGCGTTTCCTTGCGCTTGTCGGTGATGCCGACCTGGTTGACGATCACGTCGAATTTGCCGGCCTGCAGGCCGGCGATGATGCCGCTCCATTCGGTCGTCACGAATTCGGGCTTCACGCCGAGCTTCGCGGCGATTGCCTTCGCGATGTCGACGTCGTAGCCGACGAGTTCACCTTGCGGATTCTTGGAGTTGAACGGCGGGAACGTGCCCTCGAGACCGATCCGCAGCGTGCCGCGCTGCTTGACTTCGTCGAGCAGATCCGCCGCGTGCGCGGTGGCGGCGGCAAACGACGCGCCGATCAGGCCGGCAACCAGAATCTTCTTCAGCGACGCAACTTTCATCGTGTTCCTTTCCTTACCCTGGGCGGGCATATGTTATTGCGGGTAATGATAGCGAAAAGGCAATCGAACTATAAATACCGTTTGTTTATTTCTATATTACGACGCGCGGTCGCGGGCCAGCGCCTTCGCGCATTCGGCGACGAGCGCCGGGCCGCGATAGATGAATCCGGTATAGAGCTGCACCAGCGACGCGCCCGCCGCGAGTTTCGCACGCGCGTCGTCGCCGGAGAAGATGCCGCCCACGCCGATGATCGGCACCGCGCTGCCGAGTTCGGCGTGCAGCTTGCGGATCACTTCGTTCGATGCGTCGAACACCGGGCGCCCGGACAGGCCGCCCGCTTCGTCCGCGTGCGGCAGGCCCTGCACCGCCGTGCGCGACAGGGTCGTGTTGGTGGCGATCACGGCCTCGATCCGGTGGCGCAGCAGCGTCGCGGCGATGTCCTTGACTTGCTCGTCGTCGAGATCCGGCGCGATCTTGAGCGCGAGCGGCACGAGCTTGCCGTGCAGGTCGGCGAGGCGCTGCTGCTTGTCCTTCAAGGCGGCGAGCAGCGCGTCGAGTTCGCCTGCGCCTTGCAGCTGGCGCAAGTTCTTGGTGTTCGGCGACGAGATGTTGATCGTCACGTAGCTGGCGAACGGGTAGACCCGCTCCAGGCAGTACAGGTAGTCGTCGGCCGCGCGCTCGATCGGCGTATCGGCGTTCTTGCCGATGTTGAGGCCGAGCGTGCCGCGATAGCGGGCCGCCTGGACGTTCTTCACGAACTGGTCGACACCGCCGTTGTTGAAGCCCATCCGGTTGATCACGGCGCCCGCGTCGGGTAGCCGGAACATGCGCGGGCGCGGGTTGCCCGGCTGGGCGCGCGGCGTGACCGTGCCGACTTCGATGAAGCCGAAACCGAGCGCGGCGAGGCCGTCGATGCACGCACCGTCCTTGTCGAGCCCCGCGGCGAGTCCGACCGGATTGCGGAAGGTCAGTCCCATCACGGTGCGCGGCGCGTCCGGCACCCGCGCGGCGAGCGCGCCCGCGAGGCCGGTGCGGCCGGCGGCCCCCAGCATGCGCAAGGTCAGGTGGTGGGCATCTTCGGCGTCCATCTTGAAGAGGGACGCGCGGGCGAACGGGTAGAGGGAGCTGAACACGACAGTAGGGTGGTGGCCGGAAATGGGTAACCCGCTATTTTAGCGGAGTTGGCGTGCCCGGCCGGACGGCCGGGGGAGCATCTCGCTCAGGGCGTGCCGGAGTGGCCGCCGGGCAGCGGGGCGCGGACCAGCGCGGCGTCCACCGGCGGCAGGTCGAGTCGCGCCGGGTCGAGCACCCTCCAGCGGCCTTCGACGAGCCCTTCCAGCGGGTGGAAATTGGCCTTGTAGGCCATTTTCTGGCTTTCGCGGATCCAGTAGCCGAGATACACGTAGGGCAGTCGCAGGCTCTTCGCCTGCTCGATCTGCCAGAGGACGTTGTAGGTGCCGTAGCTCGTATGCGGGTCGTCCGGCTCGAAGAACGTATAGACCGACGACAGGCCGTCGCCGAGGATGTCGATCATGCTGATCATGCGCAGCGTGCCGGTGTCGCCGGCCGGCGGATCGAGATCGCGGAATTCCACCAGGCGCGAATTGATCCGGCTCTGCAGCAGGAACTGCTCGTACTGGTCGCGGCTGTCGCGATCCATGCCGCCGCCCGCGTGACGGGCCGACTGATAGCGCATGTAGAGCGCATAGTGCTCCTCGTCGTAATGCAGCGGCGACACGGTTGCGACGAGCGCGCGGTGGCGCTTCCACATGCGGCGCTGGGTGCGGTTCGGCACGAACGCGTCGACCGGCACGCGCACCGGAATGCAGGCGCGGCAGCCGTCGCAGTAGGGCCGGTAGGTGAACACGCCGGAACGCCGGAAGCCGGCCTTCACGAGTTCGGTGTAGATGTCGGAATTGATCAGATGGCTGGGCGTCGCCACTTGCGAGCGCGCCACGCGGCCATCCAGATAACTGCAAGGGTAAGGGGCCGTTGCGTAGAATTGCAGCGCCGAAAGCGGTGAAAGCGGCAGCTCAGTGGGGTGAGTCATGGGCAGCTCTCAATGCATTGATGTTATGCCGCGCTAACGATCGATGGCACTCGGTGCCGCCGCCGGATCGGCATCGCCGATCATCCGGCCGGGACGGCCTGGCCGAACCGCCGCGGGGGCGCCGGTTCGGCCGCCGGACGCGCCTGGGCGATGAACGCCTGGCGCGCGATTTCGCGGCCGCCGAGCAACGCCGGATGCGACGTGTTCTGCTGGAAGTCTATCATTTCTTTGCGGCTGGCCCCATTAAAAATCAAGGCCTTAACGCGTTCCCGCCGGCATGGATCGAGCCCGGGTGGCGATGTCAAAGGTAACATGAAACATCCCGGCGCGAGCCGGGCCGGAGCGCATCGCGCGCGCGAAATCCGAAGCGAAAGACCGGTTCGTTCGGGGGCGAAGGATCCCGTTTTCGCGTGTCGCCGCGCGCGTTCGGTTTCCATGAAGGTGCGATGCCGAGGCGGCACCCGGCATCGAGGGCGGCCGACTATGCGACAAGGGGGCCTTCGGTGCGGCGAGGGGCTCGGAGAGCCCGGTCGCTTCGGCCGGCGCGCTGCTCGCACCGGCGAAGGCGAGTGTCGAGGCCGGACCGGGTGCCGGCGGCCCGGTGACGGACTTACGGTGCCGGCAACTGGATCGCCGACGTCTTGACGGATTGGGCGAGCGACGGGAACGGATCGATTCCGGTCAGGTTCTGGATGTCCGCTACCGACACCACTTGGCACGCCCGTTGATTGTTGTTCTGGCACAGATAGGCGCCCGCGCCGACGCCCGGTTCGTAAATGGCCTTCCAGGTATAGGACGGCACGTACACGGAATCCGCCCCGATCGTCGCAACCGTGCCGTTGTTGAAGGCCGGTCCGGTCACGATGTAGATCTCTCCGAGCTGAGAGGCGAGATCCCGGGCGTGGTCCTCGATCTTTTCCCAGATTCCTCGATTCAGCGTCGGATTCTGCGGCACCACGTTGGCCATCGAGAAGGTCTCTTTTTCGGCGGATTCCGTCGACATGTCTCCCGCCGGCGTCATGTGGCCGCGATCGTAGCCGCTGTTCGTGTAGTCGTCCGTGTAGGAGCGGTCGTCGTAGGGAATCGATTGCTCGGTATGCCACGATCCGACGCGGGTAATGGTGCCTGCGCCGCTCACCTCCGCCTTCGTCAGATGCTCGGCGGAATAGAGCGGCCCCTTGGTGACGCCGGATGCGAGCAGCACATATTCGGTGTAGCAGACTTCCGTGGTCCGGGTCGTCAGCACCGTGTTCAATTTCGGCTCTTTCCCATCGAGAAAAAGGGCGGGGCATCGCGTCGATGCCGAACATAATGCGGGGAGGATGATCGATAGTAAAACGATGAATTTGCTTGATGAGATTTTCATGCCGCCCTCGTGATTGTGTTTGTATTGAGCGGCCACGATAAGGTTCTGGGATGAAGCGAATGTGACGAGATGAGCGGCTTTTGCCCGACAAGGGCAAGGCGATAATCGATGGCGCGCGTCACGCGCGCGGCGGTGTGGGTGCAAGAATCCGGCAAGGGCTCATGAGCGTGAGCGCATGACGAGTCGCCACTGTCGGTCTGGCCGGTGCATTCCAGGTCGGCTTCGCGCACGCCTCCGATCGTCGATGACTGCCGTGCCGCGATTGAAATGCACGAGACGAAAGGCAATCGATTAAGACAGTGTGGGCGACTCTCGGTGACTGGCGTTGAGGCATCGGGTTCTCGTTATGAGATTGCCGCGCCGTGGCGATAAACCCGCCATTCGGGACAGGTGAAGATGGGTTTGCGAGGACGAGGCCCCGGCGAGGAAAGTATCGGAGCGGCGGACGGTCCTGATGTGCGCGAATCGCGGCATGCGGGAGCGCTGGCCGATTGCCTGTACGAGGCGCCGCACTCGACCGCGCCGGCAACGGC